>JALOMC010000418.1 GCA_025455665.1 Chitinophagaceae bacterium
CATACGACCGCAAATTTTTCACAATAAGATTGTACTACCATTACCCGATGGTACGGGTATAGCCATGAACTTCATGCCGCAACTACTGGAGCCGGCGGTAGAGGAAATACCGATAACAGATGCTGTAACACTGCAAAGCTGGCCCAATATGCTGTACCGGATAGTGCTGCGCTGGAAGCAACCCACCACCCGCTTGCAGCACCGAATCAGGCTAACGGCAGTGCCGCCATCATCAACCACCAAGCAATGATGAATAACAAACGAACCTTAGTAATGCTGGCCCTGGTGGCTACCACGCTAGGCCACCTGCAGTGGCAGCGGCCCGACCACGATGGCTGGATCAAAACCGACCTGGCCACCGCCGGCGAGCAAATAAGCGCCATGGCACAGCGCATAGGCGATAGCTCAAAAATTCCAGCTACCATCCGGCCCGATGGCAGCCTGTTTCTGGTGAATTTGTACGACTGGCGCAGCGGATTTTTTGCCGGCAGCATGTGGTACTTGTATGAGTACACCCGCCTGCCCATGTGGCAGCAGCAGGCCCGCCGCTGGACCGCTGCCCTGGCGCCCCTGCAGTGGTTTACCGAGCACCACGATCTTGGCTTCATGGTATACTGCAGCTACGGCGCCGGCTACCGCCTTACCGGCGATACAGCCTACAAAACCATTCTGATCAATGCTGCCAAATCACTCTGCACCCGCTTTTCCGAAAAAACCGGTACTATCAAATCGTGGAATAGCTTCAAAAGCTGGACCAACGGCACTGTGCACCACTACCCGGTGATTATAGACAACATGATGAACCTGGAACTGCTGTTTTTTGCCAGCCAGGTGACCGGCGATCCGTACTATAAAAATGTAGCCATCCGGCACGCCAATACCACGCTGAAACATCATTTCAGAAAAGACTACAGCGCCTACCACGTGGTGAACTACGATAGCAGCAATGGCCAGGTGACGGCCAAAGAATCGGCACAGGGCTACGCCCACGAATCGGCCTGGGCCCGCGGACAGGCATGGGCGCTGTACGGCTATACCACTACCTATCGCTGGACCAACGACAAACGCTACCTGGCACAAGCCAAAGGCATTGCCCGCTACCTGATGAAGCACCCCAACCTACCCGCCGACAAAGTGCCGTACTGGGACTACCACGCCGGGCAGCCTGGCTACACGCCCTGCGGCCCTAATGCTGCCCGCTATGCCCAGGGCACACAGCCCCGCGATGCCTCGGCAGCGGCCATCATTGCTTCGGCGCTGCTGGAGCTGAGCGACTATAGCAAAGGGCAGGAAAAACAAGAAATGATTGCCTTTGCTGCCAGCAGCCTGCAAGCGCTGCACAGCCCCGCCTACCGCAGTGCTGATGGCAGCGGCGGCGGCTACCTGCTGCAGCACAGCGTGGGCAGCATACCACACGGCGGCGAAATAGATGTGCCACTGGTGTATGCCGACTACTACTACATAGAAGCCCTGCTGCGCCTGCAACAACGCCAGGCCAAACCATAGCAGACCTGCACTGTGTACGCCACAGGCTGCTACCTGCGGTATATTGACGGGGGCGCTTCTATGCGTCCCCGTTTTATTTTTTATGCTTACTCCTTTTTATCACATACAGCGCCGCCTGCTGCTGGTATGGATGGCAGCCGGCAGTGCACTGCTGGCTACTGCGCAGCCAGGCTGGATCAATGTGACCCAACACGGCGTGGTAGCCCACAAAGACAGCATGAGCACTGCCACTTTGCAGCGCCTCATCAACGAGTGCCACCAGCAAGGCGGTGGTACACTTTACTTTCCGGCCGGTGAGTACGGCAGCGGCCAGCTCTACCTGCGTAGCCGCGTTTCTTTTTACCTGGAAGCAGGTGCTACCCTGTATGCCAGTACCAACCCTGCACATTACAAACCCCGCAGCGGGGCGTATGTGGCCGATAACCAGACAGCCCTGCCCAATGAGCAAGCCCTCTTTTATGGCGACAGCGTATCGCATGTAGGCTTTTATGGCAAAGGCCGCCTGCACGGGCAGGCCAGGCGGGTATGGGCGCCCCTGCGTGAAGTGGACATGTTTATTGAAAAAGAAACCGACAATGCACGCCGGGCGGGCATCCCCATGGAGCGCTACTACGCCGTGGAGCCCAAAATCAGGCTCGTTTATATCCACAAAGCCGCCCACATTACCGTGCGGGATATTACCCTCGAAGAATCGCCCGACTGGACCCTGCACCTGGGGCATACCGATAATGCTGTAATAGATGGCATCACCCTGCTGAGCAGCCTGAGTGCCGGGGTAAATGCCGATGGCATCGATATAGATGGCTGCAAAAATGTTCGCATCAGCAATTGTCACATTGCCACCGGCGACGATGCCATTTGTCTCAAAAGCACCAACCGCTTTGGGGAGTACAGTGCCTGCGAAAACATTGTCATCAACAACTGTACCCTCACCAGCACCAGCACTGCCCTTAAGATAGGCACCGAAAGCCATGGCGATTTTCGCAATATTAGGCACCGAAAGCCATGGCGATTTTCGCAATATCATTTTCAGCAATTGTGTAGTTACCAATACCAATCGCGGTATCAGCATCGTGGTGCGGGATGGCGCCACGGTAGAAAACGTTTACTTCACCGACCTCATCATCCATTGCAATCGAAAACACTTCAACTGGTGGGGCGATGGCGATCCGATCCGTTTCATTCTTTTGAAAAGAAATGCAGCAAGCCGCCTTGGCCGCATTCGCCATGTTTATGTACGCAATGTGCAGGCCAGCGGCGAGGGTACCAGCCTTATAAAAGGCTACGAGGGCAGGCCGCTGGAAAACATTGTACTGGAAAATGTAAGACTGGAGATAAACACCGAAAGCCTGCCCGACAAACGTGCGTCCGATATACTGCAGCTACAGCAACTGCAAGATGCTAGCCTACGCAATGTACAATTGGTATGGAACGAAGCAAATGGCCGCGAACCACGCTGGGCATGGGCCCTGCATGCAAGGCAAGTGAGCGGCCTACGGCTGACTGACGTGGAAGTAGGTGGCCGTGGCGGTAAACAGCGCCCCATCAGGCTGGATAGCTGCAGCCGCATCTTCAGCAGCAGCAAGCCACTCAGCAGCCTGATTGATCAGTAGCCATCGCCGCGACCAATATTCCTTTTCGCCAAATGCTGTTTACCATGCACAATCCCATTTCATCGCCTCGTCTCTTGTGGCTATCACTGTGTGTGTTATGCCTTTCATGGTCGGCGCCAAAGGCGATGGCAAAACGCTGGATACCAAAGCCATACAAAAGGCCATAGATGCCGCTGCAAAACAAGGCGGCGGCCGGGTAGAACTGCCTGCCCCCGGTGTGTACCTGAGTGGCACCCTGCACCTGCGCTCCAATATCGATTTTCATGTGGCAGCGGGGGCTACCCTGCTGGGCTCGCCCAACATAGCCGACTACGACAGCATACGCTGGGGCCACAATGTAGACCGGCAACCTTACCACCTGCTGTATGCCGATAGCTGT
>JALOMC010000063.1 GCA_025455665.1 Chitinophagaceae bacterium
GGGCAGATTGGTCCGCTTGCCTCAAAACAAAATTGGCACCTACAACAAAGCCAACAAGGCTTACATGGCTTTCGAGCAAGAGCATGAGCGGGAACCTTCTACCGAAGAGCTGGCTGATATTCTTGAAATGAGCGAAACCGAAATCAACAACATTTTCCAAAGCAATACCCGCCATAGCAGCCTGGATGCACCCGTGCATGAGGCCGAAGATGTGGCCATGGGTGACCTGCTGGAAGGTAGCGATGACACTGATGAAGATGTGATGAAGGACTCGCTGCGGGAAGAAATCCGCCGCGTCTTGAAATCGCTGAGCCCCCGCGAAGCCGAAATTGTGTCGGCTTACTTTGGACTGGATGGTGAAAATGGCGTGACCATTGAGCAAATCGGCCAAAAGTATGACCTGACCAAAGAGCGGATTCGCCAGATCAAAGAAAGGGCTATCAAGCGCCTGCAAAAGGCCCGCTATAGCAATGCATTGAAAGCCTATCTGGGATAATAGAACTGTAAACGACTGTTATCCCGTAATCGGCACCGACACTGAGCAGTAAAGATTTGGGATAATATGTACGGATCCCGACCAAGCTCGGGAAACGACATTGGCCCCTCGGATGTATATCTGAGGGGTTTTTTTGTGGCCTTGTGCGCAGCAGCCTATACCTGAATAACGCCTGTTTTAAATTCAGCTATCTGCGGCTGGTGGTTAGCTGCGCTAATCGCCTCACTGATGACCATACGGGTATCGGCCGGATCAATAATTGCATCTACCCAAAGGCGGGCAGCAGCGTAGTAAGGTGTGGTCTGGGTTTCGTAGCGGCCTTTTATTTCGTCCAGCAATTGTTGTTCCTGTTCAGCCGTTACAGTTTCCCCCTTTGTTTTCAAATTGGCTACCTGAATCTGTAGCAGGGTTTTGGCCGCTTGCTCGCCACCCATCACCGCTATTTTGGCGCTGGGCCAGGCGTATATAAAACGTGGATCGTAAGCCTTGCCACACATAGCGTAGTTACCGGCACCGTAGCTATTGCCTACCACAATCGTAATTTTTGGTACCACACTGTTTGCCACGGCATTTACCAACTTGGCCCCGTCTTTTATAATACCAGCGTGTTCGCTACGGCTGCCTACCATAAAGCCCGTCACATCTTGCAGAAACACCAGCGGTATTTTCTTTTGATTACAATTCATAATAAACCGGGCGGCCTTGTCGGCGCTATCGTTGTAAATAACTCCGCCCAACTGCATTTCGCCTTTTCGGTTTTTGAGTACCAGTCGCTGGTTGGCCACAATGCCTACTGCCCAGCCTTCTATACGGGCATACCCACATATGATGGTTTTGCCATAGTCTGTTTTAAAGGCATCAAAACTCCCGGCATCTACCAGGCAGTCGATGATGCGTTGCATGTCGTACGGTTTGGTATTGTTTGGCGCTTGTATGCCATAAATATGGTCGGGGGCTGCTGCCGGCGCTATGGCTGCCTGCCGGCTAAATCCTGCGAAGGCTGGCTGCCCCATTTTGCCCACCAGTTTTTTAATATGATCAAGGCACTGCTGTTCTGTATCGAACTTGTAATCGGCTATGCCGCTGATTTCAGTATGTGTGACAGCACCTCCGAGCGTTTCAGCGTCTACATCTTCGCCAATGGCGGCCTTTACCAAATAGGGCCCTGCCAAAAATATACTGCCATTGCCGGTCACCATCAGTGTTTCATCGCTCATGATGGGCAGGTAGGCACCACCAGCTACACAGGCACCCATTACAGCAGCTATTTGTGGTATGCCCATGGCACTCATTCGGGCATTGTTGCGAAAAATGCGACCGAAGTGTTCTTTGTCCGGAAAGATTTCATCTTGCATGGGCAGGTACACACCGGCGCTGTCTACCAGATAGATGATGGGAAGGTTGTTTTCCATGGCTATTTCCTGCATGCGCAGGTTTTTTTTGCCCGCCATCGGAAACCAGGCTCCGGCCTTCACCGTTTGGTCGTTAGCAACAATGATGCATTGCCTGCCACTCACATATCCCACTCCGGCCACCGTGCCCGCAGCAGGGCATCCACCTTCGCTTTGGTACATATCCCATGCAGCAAAGGCGCCTATTTCAATGAAGCGACTATCGGGATCGATCAGGTATTGGATGCGTTCCCGGGCTGTCAGCTTGTTGCGTTCACGTTGTTTGGCAACAGACTTTTCGCCCCCGCCTTTGTAAATGACAGCCAACCGCTGTTTAACCTGGCTCCATGCCAGTTTCATCGCATCTTCATTGCGGTTAAATTCTAGGTCCATGGCAAGCAAAAAATTAGGAATGACAAATATAACAGCCGGTAAAGGCGAGTTGGCTGGTGCCGCCACCAAAAGGCAGCCAAAGCCGTGCTAAATGGCAGTTAGACCAAATTGAGGGAGGCAGCTATCTTCGGGTATAAAACAGTCATTAGCAGCATCACCAACGCCAGGTAAAACAATACAGTCATGCTATTGGCAAAGCGCATCACTTTTTTCCTACTGGCGTCGTAGGATCCCTCGATTTCCACGGCGGAGTAAGGAAAAAGTAGTTTGAGCTGGATTCTCTCGTCGCCACGCTTTTTGTTGTAGCCTGCCACCCTCAGCATCTTGCCACTTTGGGCGGCCGCGGCCACGCCGACTCCAATTACTTTAAAAGTGAGCAGTGTTTCGGGAGAAAGCATAGGCGTTGCGCTGTTTTGGAGGCGCTTAAAGATAGGGCGGCCGGCAGGAATGAACATGAAGTTTCGGTAATGGATTTTCTGCAGCAGTAACGTGTTACATTGCTTGGGTTTAGGCCAAACTCTTCTTTTCTGCAATAAAAAAAACTTCGCTGCCTGCCCTGGGTGCTATGCTGTTGTAGCAAGGCGACAGCGTTTTTATACGAAAGAATGGCGAGAGTAACTTTTGATATTCAGCGCTGCTGCCGCCAAAGGGTGGCCCCCCTGCAAATGAACGATTGAAAAGTACGCCTACCAGCTTGCCGCCCGGCAAAAGCAACTGCTGGGTATGGCTGGCATACAAGCCGCGAAGTGCAGGGGTGAGTGCGCACAGGAAAGTCTGTTCAAGAATGAGATCGTAGCTGGCAACATGGTCGAAATAATTGCCATGTAAGACATGAATTGGGGTGCCGGATAAACGCTGGTGCAACTGGCGTACAAGCGCCGAAGACAGGTCTATTAATGTAATGTTGGTGAATCCCATTGAAAGCAATATTTCTGCTTCCCACGCATTGCCACAGCCCGGTATCAGGATGCGCTGCTGCTGAGGCGGCACCTGCTGCATGTAGCTGATAAGTGGGGTACTGGCCTTGCCTATATCCCAGCCAGTTTGCCGGGTATTGTAGCGTTGGCTCCAGTATTCATCGTCCAAAGGGTCCGGGATGGTTGTCATAGGTTGCTGGTTCGTCGGCATTTGTCGAAATTCGATGTAAAATATCAGACTCAATGGCCACCCGGAAAAAGACTTGGGTAGAAAAAAGAGAACTCGCCAATGCATTGGCAAAAAAGGAAGTACTGGCAAAAGGCTTTGCCGACATACCGGCCGGCGCTACTATGCTGGTACCTACGCCCAAAATGGTAGATGCTTATGTGCGGCAGCTAGCAGATGGCATTGCCGGTTCGTTGGCCCAAATGCGCAAAGACCTGGCGGCAGCACATGGGGCACAATACAGTTGCCCGGTTACGAGTGGTATTTTTTTGCGGACAGTGGCCGAAGCCGCCTGGGAAGAGCTGCAGGCAGGCAAGAAGCTACATCAGGTCGCACCTTTTTGGCGTATCATTCCACCCGGTTCGCCTACCGCCAAAAAGCTGAGTTTTGGTACCGATTTTTTGCTGGAAATGCGAGCTAAGGAAAAGCTTGATATGCCTAAGGCAAAGTAGGGAGCCAGTCCATTAGCTTGTAAATAAGCGCCGGTGTTTGGTTTTGCCAAACAGGGCTCTTGATGCGCCCAAGCCGCACCACCACTGTATTCAGCGATGGAATGATAATGATGTATTGCCCTAAAATGCCACGAGCATAAAAAACACCGGGAAAATCGGGGGCAACCCACCATTGGTAGCCGTAGTAATGACAAGGTTTCCCAATATCATCGGTAATCATGCAGGCAGTGCCCGAAGCCTGCACCCATGCACTATCTATCAGTTGTTGGCCTTTCCAATTGCCTTGGTGCAACATGAGACTTCCTATGCGGGCAAAGTCGCGGGCATTGCTGTTAAAGCAACAATAAGCTTTAGCATGACCACCTGCCCGATCGGTACTCCACAAGGCCTTGCTTTCAGCACCTAATGGCATCCACAGTTTTTGGGCAGCATAGCTGGCCAGCGATTGGCCGGTTGCTTTTTCCAGCACAAGTCCCAGGAGCTGAGTATCGCCGCTTTTGTACCGATGAAGCGCACCAGGTGTTGTTTCCATTTTTACATCGAGAGCAGTGCGTTCAAGGTTGGCGCCATAGTACATTTCGGCCGTAATGCTGAAAGGATTGATGTATGACTCGCTGAAGTTGGTGCCGCTGCTCATCGTCAGCAGGTGCTTTATGCGTACACTGTCTTTTCCCTGGCCAGTAAAAGCGGGCAGAAAATCTCTCACCGGCTGTTCAATGGATTTGATTTTTCCCTCCTGCAAGGCCATACCTACCAGAAGGCTTGTAATGCTCTTAGCCACCGAAAAAGAACCAGACAGGCTGTTTTGCGAAAAGTCGTCCCAGTAGCTTTCCCACATGATAGAGTCGTTCCTTATCACTAGTAGCGCACCTGTTTCTGTCGAGTCGAGATGGCTGGCGAGGTCGGGGGGGAGTGAAACTTTGTTGTACTGGTTGGCGATTGGCCAGGGCTGTGGCGCAGTGGTAGCCACTTCGTCATTATGAAATTTTTTATAGTCGTCTACATCGGCAAAATTGTAGATCAGACTTTTCACCAGGTAGCCTTTGCCGGTAGCAAAGCTACCCGCCACAAACAGAAGCAGCACGCCTATGATGTACAGCAATACTCTTTTCAGCTTTTTCATATAGTCTTTTAGGGGCTGGTCAGGCAGCCACACTGGCCTGCCGGGGTATAATGAATGCTATCAGCTCGTGAAGGGAGATGCCGGCACGCAGGCAGGCATCGTGTATATCTTCCCGACTCACACTGGCAGCAAAGCTTTTTTCTTTTAACCTTTTTATTACTCCTTTTACGTCCATACCCTCGTAGCCGCCGGGGCGCATGAGGCTGTAGGCGTGTATCAGTCCGCTCAGTTCGTCAAAGGCATACAGCATTTTATCCATGTCGCTTACCGGCTCCACGCCAAAGTGTGCAGGCCCATGGCTGGCAATGGCTCGCAGTACGTCGGGAGATACCTGTAGCTGCTCAAGGTGTTCGATGATCTTTTTGCAATGTTGCTCAGGCCATTGGTCCCAGTCGGCATCATGCAACAGGCCTGCCATTTCCCAACGCCATTGTACCTCAGCCGATAGTTGTTGTACTTCTTTTGCCCAACACATCATCAGGTGTGCTACCTGCCGCATGTGTAGTTGCAGCCGCGGGTTTTTCACCCAGTCGTAAAACAAGGTATCGGCTTCTTCACGGCTGAGCACTCTGCCGTGATGGTCGGGGTGCCCAAATTCTGTTCGGTTTAGTTGCAAAGACATATGTAAAACAATCGTCTGGTCGATGGCGGGACCGGCTTTCGTGCTGGTCTATTTTTTTGACAAAACTGATAAACGGATTCCAATAAACGCTCCCGGCTTTTCGGCGCCAAAAGGCCTTTAGTGCCCTATCAGAAATATTTTGTCAATGATAAACAAAAAATAGTTGCATTGCTAACTAGTTTGCGGGCTATCGGGGTCTAATTTTGCTACTCATTTATACGATTGCCTTATGATGTTTCAATTGACCGAAGAACAGGAAGCCGTCCGCCAGGCGGCCCGTGACTTTGCCCAGCAGGAGTGCCTGCCCGGCGTAATCGAACGCGACGAGCACCAAAAATTTCCCAAAGACCAGGTAGCTAAGTTGGCCGATTTGGGCTTTATGGGCATGATGGTAAAGCCCGAATACGGTGGAAGCGGTATGGATACTGTGAGCTATGTGCTGGCAATGGAAGAGATCAGCAAGATTGACGCCAGCACCAGCGTGTGCATGAGCGTAAACAATAGCTTGGTGTGCTACGGCCTGCAGGAATATGGTACCGAGCAGCAAAAGCAGCAGTATCTGACGCCATTGGCGCAAGGAAAAAAAGGCGGTGAATTGTACATCGGTGCGTTTTTGCTGAGCGAACCTGAGGCCGGCAGCGATGCTACCAGCCAACGGACCACTGCTATTGATATGGGAGATCATTACCTGCTGAATGGCATTAAGAACTGGATTACCAACGGGAGCAGTGCCAGCGTGTACCTGGTAATGGCCCAAACCGATGTGGCAAAAGGTAGCCATGGTATTAATGCTTTTATTGTAGAAAAGAGCTGGCCGGGCGTAAGCGTGGGTGCCAAAGAAAACAAGATGGGCATCCGTGGCAGCGATACGCACAGCATCAGCTTTACAGATGTAAAGGTGCCCAAGGAGAATCGCATTGGCCCAGATGGGTTCGGCTTCAAGTTTGCTATGAAGACACTGGCCGGCGGCCGCATTGGCATTGCTGCCCAGGCACTGGGTATCGCCAGTGGTAGCTACGAGCTTGCACTGAAGTATTCGAAGGAACGGAAAGCTTTTGGAAAGGAAATCATGCATCACCAGGCCATTCAGTTTAAACTGGCTGATATGGCTACCAAGATTGAAGCAGCTCGTTTACTGTGCCTGAAGGCTGCCTGGGAAAAAGACAATGATCTGGACTACACCCTTAGTAGCAGCATGGCTAAAGTGTACGCCAGCGAAGCCGCCATGTGGTGCAGCACCGAAGCCGTTCAAATTCATGGCGGCTACGGCTATGTGAAGGAGTTTCATGTAGAGCGAATGATGCGGGATGCAAAAATCACCCAGATATACGAGGGTACCAGCGAAGTACAACGCATTGTGATCAGCCGAAGTATTTTGAAATAGGATCTTCCGAAGTACAGATTAGCCTCCGCTGACATTAGTTTAGAAAGTCGGCGGAGGCTTTTTATGTCAAAGTAGTTGTAATGATTTCTGCCTCCGAGCGGAGGACGGCAGTGATATTGAAAAGAATAGTTGTTTTGCATGTATGGCAGTAAACAAAGAAGCATACCAGCGCATAGCTGCTTACTGCAGCCAGGCGGGTGCTACGTTGGTAGCGGTAAGTAAAACCAAGCCCATTGAAGATATTTTGGCCCTATACGAATTGGGGCAGCGGGACTTTGGCGAAAACTACGTGCAGGAATTGGTAGCCAAGCAACCTCAATTGCCGGCTGATATTCGCTGGCATTTCATTGGTCATTTGCAGAGCAACAAGGTGAAGTACATTGCACCATTTGTACACCTCATTCATGGCATTGATTCGCTAAAGCTGCTGCAGGAGGTAAACAAGCAAGCCGCCAAGTGCGAACGCATTATCGACGTACTGCTGCAAGTGCATGTAGCGCAGGAAGACACCAAGTTCGGGTTGGATGAACAAGAGTTGATGACCTTGCTTAGTTTTCCACAATTGGCAGCCATGCAGCATGTTCAAATAAGAGGACTGATGGCCATGGCTAGTTTCACCAGCGATGAAGGACAATTAATGACTGAATTTGCAGCAGCGAAGCAAAAGTTTGATAGAATTACCTACAACTCGGTATTGGTAAAACAGCCGCATGTTTTGTCGATGGGCATGAGCGGTGACTATGAATTGGCGGTATCAGCAGGGAGCAACATGGTCCGGGTAGGCAGCCTGCTGTTTGGTGCCCGCCATTATCCACAGTAAATGGACATTTATTAGGTGTAAGTGAAGCCTTTATAGCTGCAATTCAATGCGTTGTGTTGTACCATTGGTAGGCAAAAAACCTACGAATGCGTTTAACTTCTCTTTTGATTGGAGTATTGGTGTTAGGTGCCGGCGATGTAGTGGCACAAACAGCTGTTGGAATTGGCACGACCAATCCTAACGGCAACACAATGCTGCATGTAGAATCAGCTGCTGGCAACAAAGGATTCATGATGCCACGCCTTACTACCGGCCAGCGTGTAGCCATGGCCAACGGACTTGGAACTGCTGATGCTGGATTGTTAGTGCTCGACCGCGACTTGAATCAGGTGTTTAGCTGGAGTGGTGCGGTGTGGCAAACACTCAGTAGACTAACACTGCCTTTTTACGATAGCAGTTTGGTTGGGATGGCTGTCCGGGCACCATTTCAAATCATCAGAAACAGTGCAGGTGTTGACGGCGCCCATCTGGTGTATCTGAAAAACATGAATCCACAGTTTATTGGTGCGGCGTTTATGGCCGAAACAAATTCAAATGTATTTCCTGGTACAGCCATTTATGGATTGCAAACAGGTACTGGTGATGTGGCAGGCGCATTTCGGGTAGATAATAGTGGAAGTGGCCAACCAGCGCTGTATGGTGAAACCAATGGTAGTGGTTCGGCAGTTTCGGGCAATGCATTGGGGAGCGGTAATTCGGTTCGGGGGGTTAAGCAGACTTCAGCAACCGGCAATGCAATAAATGGACGACACATGGGCACATCGGGCCATGCAGGGTTATTTCAAGTGACCAATGCCGCCAATAACTCTGCTGCCATTCGTATTGAAACAGTAGGAGTAAGTCAGGGTTTGGATATATTGGGAGCGGGTTCGGTGCCGGCTATCAATGTAACCAAACCGGCCGGAAGCAGTGGGCAAGGTATTTTTATTGAGCATCAAGGTGATTCGGGTCCGGTGGCTCAGATAAGAAGGACCAACCCGAATGGAGTAGGTGCTGCTATTATTGGTTATAACAATAGCAACCAATCACAGTCGTTGGCTATTTATGGCAATCATGAGGGAACCGGTGATGCGGCCATTGTCGGTCGTATTAACAATGCAGCCAATCCTTTCTCAGCGGTGTTTGCCGAAACCAATGGTACTGGCTCGGCGATTTTTGCTAACCAGCTGGGCAGTGGCCGCGGTGCGCAAATACAAATAGGCAGCGCTACCAGCACCGCTATAGCAACGCGCAGTTTTACAGGTGGTTTGGGTAAGGCGGGTTTGTTTACCATCAGCAATCCCGTCAACGCAGATACGGCCTTTTTGGCCGAAACCAATGGTACCGGTGCAGCTATCGCTGCTGTGCAGCGTGGAGCCGGGCCGGGTGCGGTAATCAACATGGCTGGTGCCAATGCGGGCAGTGCTTTGCGTATTGTGAATGCCTCGAACAACAGCAATAGCTACGGTCTGGAAATTCATCAGTCTGGCACACTTTCGAATGATGCGCTGTATGTGCTGCGTAGCAACGGCGGCGGAAGCGCAGGTAATTTTCAGAATACCAATGCCAGTAACACATCTTCGGCCTTGTACGCCCAAACCAATGCAGAAGGTGGGTTTGCTTTGGGGGTGTCAAACGTAGGAAATGGCTATGCTTTCAGCATTTTTAGCGG
>JALOMC010000064.1 GCA_025455665.1 Chitinophagaceae bacterium
ATTCATTTTGCCAATGGCAGTGTGGGCAGCCTGGCAGTAAATACAGCCATTCAGCTGGCTGGTGACCAGGTTAATCACTTCCCGCTCTTTGGCCCGTAGGCTGCTTTTGCGGTTTTGTAAGGTCAGGTAGTCGGCCAGCGCCGTTTCGCTTTTGGCAAAATAGGCATACAGGTTGGGCACGAAACCCAGTTTTTGCTGCAGGTTATCAAAAATGGCCTGGTTAGTTTCCGATACATCTCCTCGGGTGGGAACTGCAAATTTTTCCATTGGTGGGGGTTGATGGCTGGTTGTTGATGAAAGGCAGTAGGCTGCCTACCAATGATTACGCAGCCATCAGCAGCTCCTTACAGTACAGCAGCAAAAGTTGCTGCAGCCCCTGCCAGCCTTACAGCCACTATGCCCTCACCTGGTTGCCGGCTTTTGCCTGCCTTATTTTGCCATCCCATTTCCACCTCATCGCATGATCTCATTATCACACTTTCCCGATGCTTCGCCCCTTCCACTGGTAGCGCCCAAAGCGGCCCAGCCAGCCGGCCAGTACCGTATACAGCAGGTGTGGCACCTGCAGCCAGCCAAACCAGCGCAGCCAGCGCTGCTGCTGAAAAAATCGCAATACCGGCGCCAGCATCCACGCCTCCACCAGCGTTTTGGCCGCCAGCAGACACAGTGCCCACCAGCCCAGCCAGCCGTGTGCAAACCAACCGGTTAGCAACACCAGTAGCAGTCCGGCATTGAACAGATAAACCAACAGCAGCACTAAAAAAATACGCCGATCGTCAAAGTAGGCCGCCTTGCTGGCCCAGCGAATGCGCTGCTGCAAAAAGGCATGCCAGCTGGGGCAGGCATGCGTATGCACCAGGGCTTCGCGGCTTTTCAGCCACTGCACCTGCTGCGGATAGCGCTGCCATATTTTGTACATCAGCAGCATATCATCGCCGGTAGGCAGTTTATCAATGCCTTCAAACCCACCCACCTCATAAAAGGCCTGCCGGCTGTAGGCAATATTGGCCCCATTGCACATGGCATGCACGCCTGCCGATACACTGGCGCCGGTAATGCCCTGCAGGGTAGCAAAATCGAGCGTTTGAAACACCGACAACACCGTGGGCTGCGTGTGGTAGGCTACCGGCCCGGCTACAAATACGGCACCGCCCACCTCGTGGGCATGGGCCAGGCTGCACAGCCAGTGCGGGGCGTGGGTGCAGTCGGCATCGGTACACACCACCAGTGTGCCGCTGGCGGCCGCTATGCCCGCCTCAATGGCTCTCTTTTTATGTGCATGCTGTATGGTGGGCGACAACTGTAGCAGCTGTACTACCGCATGGCTGGCAGCTACCGTTTGCACCAGCCGGGCAGTATCATCAGTACTGGCATCGTCTACCACTATTATTTGTAGCAGGTGCCGTGGGTATTGCTGTGCCAGCAGGCTTTGCAGGCAGGCGCCTATATGGGCTTCTTCATTGCGGGCCGGCACCACCACGGTCAGCCGGGTGGCTGGCTGGTAGCCCGGTGGCACCTGGTAGTAGGGCAGCCGCTGCCAGGCCTGCCGGTACCAGGCCACCAGCAGCAGGTACCCCGCTGCCAATAAGCCTATACCTACCGCTACCCATGTGCCCAGCATGGGCTGCAAGTTAGGGGCGGCCGGTCGGGCACAAAAAAAACCACCCTGCGCAGGGTGGTTTCAAACCAAAAACTTGTTGGAAAGCAAAGCTTACCAGCGGCTCTTGTTGTAAGCGGGGCGGGCCGGACGCTCTTCGCGGGGGCGAGCCTCGTTTACACGCATCGGGCGACCATCGAACATGGCACCATTCAGCTCGCTGATGGCCTTGTTAGCCTCAGCGCCGTTGGGCATTTCTACAAAACCAAAACCACGGCTGCGGTTGGTTTCGCGGTCCATTACAATACGTGCACTGCTTACTTCGCCGTAAGCGGCAAATGCTTCCTGCAGATCTTCGTCCTGAATGGCGAAGCTGAGGTTTGAAACATAAATGTTCATCTCAAAAAAAACTAAAAATGAAAAATGCTTGAGACAAGCGCAGCGAGCAAAAAGGGAGCGGAACAAGACAACTGAAAAGACAGAAGACGGGACAACTAACCTGATGACGGATGCAACTAACTCAAAATGACCCGGCGAAGGTAGGTGAATTGAACCGCCCGATGTGTTAAATAAAAAAACAGGGGCCATGAGCGGTGGTACAAAGCCCGGCCACTGTGGGCCGCTCTCCGCACTACTCCTTGCCCCGGCACAGCTGCGCTGGCACGGGGCTGCGGGGTAGTGTCGTCCATCGGCCGGCCCATCAGCAGCTGTGCAGTACCAGGCCATGCCGCTGGCAATAGCTACAGGGTTGGCATTCCGGCAGCAGTACCAATCCACCCAATAGTCATTGGTCATCCCATCGTTAGCTATCCCACTTGGCGCTCCCGGCATGCTGCAAGCCCAAGGCTACTCCCCGTTCTCCCGCCTCCTCTACTTCCGGACTTTCGGTCTCCCCGACTTTCGGACTCCCGTCTCCGCATCATGACCTCCGTTGTTCGATGGGATGACATCACCGGCAGCTACCACGCACCACGCTGACAGCCGCCGCACTTATACTTTCGCCCCCACCCCTTTGCCAACGCAAGCGCCGTTGGTTCTATTTGGGCACGCCACGCGTAGCCGCGGCATCCCTGTTTTTCAGCCAACTATGGCCGAAAATTTTGGCCCTGGCAGCTAATTGCTTTTTGTTGGCAAGACCTGCATACGTGTTATCTTCAACCGGCGGAAGAAGAAAAAGTAATTTCAAGCCACGTCGATTTTATCATGACACATCATACACAAAACAGCAGCCAATACACTACACGGTTCAGCATGGTTTTCGGCCTTTCCCCTCGCCTGCTATGTTTTATAGCAGCGCTGTCGGCTAGCTTGGTAGCAGCAGCACAGGCCAACGATCTCTTTTTTTCGGAATACCTGGAAGGCTCCGGCAACAATAAGGCCATCGAAATTTTTAACCCGACGGGCAATACAGTCAACCTTGCTGACTATCGGATTTACCGATACAACAATGGATCGACTACCCCCACCGACTCGCTGGTAATGATAGGCACGCTGGCCCCCGGCGAGGTATATGTGGCTGGTAATCCAAGTGCCGTAGCAGCCATTATTGCGGTATCTGACACCTTGCATACCATTACATTCTTTAATGGCGATGATGCCATGGAACTGAAAAATATTTCGACTAACAAACGGCTTGATGTAGTAGGCTTGATAGGCGTAGACCCGGGCACAAATTGGTTAGTAGGCACGGGCGCCACCAGTGAATTCACCTTGGTAAGGAGGAACAGTGTAAGTCAGGGGAATACCAATTGGGCCGTCAACGCAACCGAGTGGGATGTGTATCCGCAGAATACCACCTCATTTTTGGGTAGCCATACTATGAACCCGCTGCCGGTAAAGCTGCTCTGGTTTAGGGGTACCCGGCAGCAAAATGGTGCCACCCTTCGCTGGGAAGTGGCGGAGCAAGAGCACATCAACTATTACGAAGTGCTCAGAAGTATAGACGGAGTACAGTTTGATCCGGTAAGCCGCATAAAAGCCAATACACAAAGGCGCCACATCTACCAGTTTGTTGATGCTGGCGTGCCGGCGACTGCTTATTACCGCCTGCGCATAGTAGAACAGGGCCAGCAAACCTACAGCCCTGTGCTACAACTCAGCAAGAAGACTGCTGGCATTGCTAAACTGGCTGCCAATGTGGTTCAGCACGACATACAGCTGCTGGCCGATGCCGGGGCAGCGCTGCCGTGTCAACTTACCTTGCTATCGGCGGGCGGACAAGTCGTAATGAAAGAGAGGGCTACAGCTTTTCCTTTTCGGATGTCTGTCAGGCACCTGCTACCCGGTGTTTACTTTTTGCACCTGCAAAATGGTCGGACTCAGAGCATACAAAAGTTCATAAAAGAATGAGGGTTTGGAGATAGACAGGCAAGTACGATGGCCGGCTAGCCTATTTGCAAAATAACACACATGCAGCAAATGCTGCCAGCCAATGGGAATAACGGCTAGCAGCCGTACCGCGTTTTTGCCGGGCACCCTACCAGTACCTGGCGCAGCAGCCGGCGGGCCTGTCATCCGATCCCTGCTACCTCTACCCTCGACTAGCGCATAGCACCAGCCCGCTGTCCCGACTTCCGGACTCCCCGAACCCCCGACTACCCCACGCTAAATATTTGGTTTGTTTTATCCAACAGGCCATTATCTTTGAATAGTTGCATAAACAACTATATGTCAAACAACCAATTCAGGCGGGGCGAACTATACTTTGTGATCACCGGGGTGGCTAATACGGCCCTGGCCCGGCGGCTACAGCGCTATTTCAGAGAGCATGCGCTGGACCTGACCGTGGAGCAATGGAGCGTACTGGTGCACCTGTGGAAGCAAGATGGTGTAAGCCAGCAGGAACTATGCAATAAAACCTACCGCGACAAACCAAGCATCACCCGCCTGGTAGACAATCTGGAACGTGAAGGCCTGGTGACCCGCGTGGCCAGCAAAGAAGATCGCCGCATCAACCTGATATACCTGACCGACCACGGCAAGGGCCTGCGTGACCTGAGCATGCAGCTGGCGCACCAAACCCTGCTGGACGGGCTGGAGGGCGTACCGGCCGAAGACATAGAAGTGACCCGCCGCGTACTGACCCGTGTGTACGAAAACCTGAGCCTGGTAGTAAGTAATGCGGAATGAGGAATGAGGGGCCGGATGCAGCGAACTGATAACAACAAAAGCATACAAACAATAAAAACCGCTTTGCCATGAGTACTGAAGTAAAACAAGCCGCCGCGCTGAAAGGAGCCGAATGGCTCGTGAAGGGGTCGCACCCTTCCGATGTGTTTATTCCCGAAGACTTTTCGGAGGAGCAACGCATGATTATGGATATGTGCCAGCAGTTTTTGGATGCCGAAGTGCTGCCCAACATAGACCGCATAGACAAAATGGAACCCGGCCTGATGCCCGGCCTGATGGACAAAGCCGGCGAAATGGGCCTGCTGGGCGTGAGCATACCCGAAGCCTATGGTGGCCTGGGCAAGCCCTTTATTGAAGGCATGATAGTAGCCGAAGGCCTGGGCGGTGGCTACAGCTTTAGCGTGGCCATGGCCGCTCATACCGGCATTGGCACCCTGCCCATTTTGTACTTTGGTACCGAGGCGCAAAAACTGAAATACATTCCCAAACTGGCCAGCGGCGAGTGGAAAGGTGCCTACGGCCTGACCGAGCCCAATAGCGGCAGTGATGCGCTGAGTGCCAAAACCACCGCCAAGCTGAGCGATGATGGCAGTCACTATATTTTGAACGGGCAAAAATGCTGGATCACCAATGGCGGCTTTGCCGATGTGTACACCGTATTTGCCAAAATTGACGGCGACAAATTCACTGCCTTCATTGTAGAGCGGGGCATGGAAGGCTTTACGCAAGGCAGCGAAGAGCACAAAATGGGCATCAAAGGCTCGTCTACTGTGCAGCTATACTTTCAAGACTGCAAAGTGCCGGTAGAAAACGTGCTGGGCGAAATAGGCCGCGGCCACGTGATTGCCTTCAATATTTTGAATATAGGCCGCCTGAAGCTGGATGCAGCGGCACTGGGTGGCAGCAAGCGCAGCCTCGACATTACCGTGCAATACGCCAATACCCGCGAACAATTCAAACAGCCCATCAGCAACTTTGGCGCCATTAAGCACAAGCTGGCCGAAATGGCCATTCGCTGCTGGGCCGATGAAAGCGCCCTGTACCGAACCAGCAAACTCATTCAGGACAAAGAACACGAGCTGCAGGCAGCCGGCAAGCCTTTTGCTGAAGCACTGCTGGGAGCCGCCGAAGAGTACGCCGTAGAATGCGCCCTGATGAAAGTACACGGCAGCGAGCTGCTGGACTTTGTGGTAGACGAAGGTGTGCAGGTACATGGTGGCAATGGCTTTAGCGATGAGTACCCCATCAGCCGTGCCTACCGCGATAGCCGCATCAACCGCATTTACGAGGGCACCAACGAAATAAACCGCCTGCTGAGTGTAGACATGGTGCTGAAGCGGGCCATGAAGGGCAAACTGGACCTGATGGGCCCGGCTATGAATGTGATGAAGGAACTGATGAGCATTCCTGACTTTGGGGCAGAAGAAGAAGGCTTGTTTGCTGCGGAGCAAAAGGCCATCGACAATATGAAGAAAGCCATCCTGATGGTATCGGGCGGGGCAGTGCAAAAGCTGATGATGAAGCTGGAACACGAGCAGGAAGTGCTGATGAACATAGCCGATATGGCGCTGAAAACCTACATAGCCGAAAGCTGCCTGCTGCGGGTACAAAAGCTGGCCCACCTGCGTGGCGAGGCTGGTGTAGCTACCGAAGCCGACCTGATGCGCTGCTACCTGAACGATGCCGTAGACGCTGTGAACAAGCATGGGAAAGAAGCCATCAACGCCTTTGCCGATGGCGATGAGCAACGGATGATGCTGCTGGGGCTGAAGCGCTTTACCAAATATGGTCCTTACAATAGCAAAGACGCCCGCCGCCGCATAGCCGACAAACTGATAGCTGCTGGCAAGTATTGCTTTTAGTACCACCTAAGCAAAAGGAGTAGTTCCTTGCTAATACAGCAGAAGCCCCGGCACTTGTCGGGGCTTCTGCTGTATACAAAAGCTGATGAAACGATTCTTTGAGACCAGCTTAGGAGATCTGTAAACACACCAGCATCTTGCCTTTCTGTATTTGCGGCCAAGGCGCATCGGCCCGGCACAATTAAAAGAATCCCTACGAATCCTGGTGCTGATCTGTTGAAGATGCGGCAGCCGTGACTGAAGCGGCATTAAGCTGCGTCAGCAACTGCTCGTTGGTATGGCAGTTATCGCCATCGCAGCAGGGCAGCGCATTGGTGCCGCACAGGCTGCACTGGTAGTGGCCATGCACATGCACCAGCGGCGCCGGGTAGCCGCAAAACTGACAGGCATTCATACCTTACAAAAATGCACCATAGCCCCCTGGCAGCACGGCTGTTTTGTCCACAAACCGTTGGCTCCCAGCTACGCCATTCCCATCTGCAGGTCGGTTGCAAACCATACATTGCCCTTCATTTGCCGTACCGGCTGGCCCGGTGGCCATCATCAGGCCTACCTAGCCTTCTGTCATGTATCGGCTAATCACCCCACTGCGGGCCATCCCTTCCATCAAATATTTAGCTGCTGGCAGCCTCGGCAGGCATCGCTATCTTTCCTTCAGTAAAATCCCGTATTCATGATTACCACCACTACCAACAGCATTGAAGGCCGCCCCATTCAGCAATACCTGGGTATTGTATCGGCCGAAACCATTATTGGTGCCAATATTTTTAAGGACCTGTTTGCGGGCATCCGCGACATTGTGGGCGGCCGCAGCGGCACCTATGAGCGGGTCATTCAAGAAGCCAAGTCGACTGCGATGCAAGAGTTGATGGGCAAGGCGCAGGCCATGGGTGCTAATGCCGTTGTAGGTGTCGATCTCGACTTTGAAACCATTGGCAGCGGCGGCAGTATGCTGATGGTAGTAGCTACCGGCACAGCCGTACGTATTTGAGCATGGCGCCCGTTTTGCCAAGGCCAAAAAAAAGCAGCAAGCTGTACATATGCTTGCTGCTTTTTTTTACGGGACTGTTGTCGTTATTCTTTGATCATGCGCACCGTTTGCATGGTGCTATTGCTGTCATCCGTTACCACTACATTGTAAATGCCCGGGCGCAGCGTAGCAGTATTCAGCTGTACACTTTGGCTACCTGCCTCGGCGCTGATCCGCTGGCTGCTCAGTACCCGGCCACCAGCTTCTACTATCCGCAGGTTCAGGTTGCCTTTTCGGCCACTGTTTACCTGCAGCAGGGCATTGCCTTGTACCACGGTGGGCTGCAGGCTCAGCAGCAGGTTGCCGCCACCGCTGCCCATGATGATGGCAATGCTGCTGTAGGTGACACGACCGGCATCAGACGTAAGCTTCAGGCGATAAAACAGTTTGCCACTGCCAGCAGCCGCATCGGCAAACTGGAAGGGGAAATTGCAGCGGGCTGCATCGGCCTTTTCGGTATGAATGGCGGTAAAATTGCGGCCATCGGTGCTGCGCTCTAGTTCAAACCGGGCGTAGGCGCCGGTACAGGCTGCCCGCCAGTTCAGCTCTACCCCACGGCCAGCCAGGCGGCGGGCCGAAAACTGCTTCAGCGTTACGTTCAGCGGTACGCTGGGATAACTATTAAACGCAGGCCAGTTGATAGTAGCCACCCCCGGATTGCCGCCGCTGATGTCCTGCACAAGCGCCTCATCGGACCTGAACGCAGTACCACTGGCATAAGTGCCAATAAAGCTGAAAGACACTGTAGGCGCAGTAATACCGATATCGCCCTTTGCAATGGTGCGGGTAGTTTGGCTGGCGTCAAAATTCACGAAGGTCAGCGAGTTGTTGCCGCCAGTAGTCAACCGAAACAAAGCCGACCCAAAATTGCCCCAGGCCAGCGCATAGTCGGCTGTAAAGCCAGTGGGAAAATTTACTTCCGAACCGCTGCCTGCGTTTCCGCCTGATACGGCCGAACGACCACCATCTGCCAAATCGGCCAGCGCATTGGTATTGGCCTGACCGCCAGTTTCAGAGTCGAAGTAAATGACAAGAATATCATTGAAAGCTCCCGTACCTCGGGTCAGGTTGAGCGTAATGTTGGTGCCGTTGTCTGATATCTGCAAAGAACCGGGGCCAATAACGCCGCCAAAACCGGTCCTGCCATTACCAGTATAAGTGCTTTGTGCCATAGCGCTGCTGCCCAGCAGCAGCAAGGGGAGTAAAACTTTCTTCATAAGCAAGTATGTATTTTGTACACAATTATACGAACGAATCGCACCCCAAGAACACAAGCTGCCATCAAAAAGTTCGGGAAAAAAAGCCGGCGCCAAAAACAGCGTTCCTTAGGTAACCACCGGCCTATTCAGGGCTTGCCACAGGGTGTCTTTCAGTTGCTGCAGTCCTTTTCCAGCCACGCTACTAATGAATAGCAGCGGATACTCTGGTGGCATTTCTGCCCTGATGGCATCTGTCAGTTCCTCATCCAGCATTTCGCATTTACTGATCGCCATGATAAAGTCCTTTTGCAGCAGTTCGGGATTGTATTCCCGCAGCTCATTCAGCAGCACTTCAAATTCTTTGCGGTGATCGGCACTATCGGCGGGTATCAAAAACAGCAGCACCGAGTTGCGTTCTATATGCCGGAGAAAACGGTGGCCCAGTCCCCTGCCTTCAGCCGCCCCTTCTATAATGCCTGGCAGGTCGGCTACGCAAAAAGATTTGCCATCGCGGTAGGGCACCATGCCCAG
This sequence comes from Chitinophagaceae bacterium, assembly GCA_025455665.1. Lineage (GTDB taxonomy): Bacteria > Bacteroidota > Bacteroidia > Chitinophagales > Chitinophagaceae > Phnomibacter. The sequence goes on from JALOMC010000064.1 coordinate 9,349, forward strand.
CTGCGGGGTCAGCGTGGTAAAGGCGTAGTCGGCTATTTTGGGTTTGGCGGCACTTATCACACTCAGCAGGGTGCTTTTGCCCGCATTCGGAAAGCCCACCAGGCCCACATCGGCCAG
>JALOMC010000065.1 GCA_025455665.1 Chitinophagaceae bacterium
ATCGGCGCTGTTGCCATTCCACATCACAGTGCTGCCAAGGGTTTCCATCGGGTTGCGGTAGTCATTGCCACGCAGCAGTATTCCTAATGTGGTTTTCTTATTCAGGTACCAATCGGCGCCCAGGCGGTAGTTGATGCCCCGGCCACGGTCGATATCGGTTGTCCGATTGTCGAACAGCAAGCGCTGGCCACCGTTTGGTATCTGGCGGATGAGGCTACCACTGGTATGCTGCAGCACATGGCTATAGCTGGCATTGCCATACAAGTTCAGGGCACCCTGTCGGTAATTAAGGTTGGCGCTGCTATTGGCCCGATGGTGCTGCGCTTGTGTATACGCCGTGTTCAGGTTGCCATTCAAGCCTTGCTGGGTATTTTTTTTCAGTTTAATGTTGATGATACCAGCATTGCCCTGTGCATCGTATTTGGCCGATGGATTACTGATGATATCGATGCTGGCGATCAGCGATGCTGGTGTGGATTTCAGCCAATTGGCCAGGTCGCGTTGGCTGAGTTGGGTAGGCCTGCCATCTATCAGCACCAGCACACCACTCTTGCCACTCATTAGCAGGTTTTCATCGTTGGTGATGCTAAGGCCCGGCGCCCGTTGGATGGCTTCAAACAGTGTACCGGCACTCGCCACCACATCGTTTTGAATGTTCAGCACGGTACGGTCGGCCAGCTTTTCTACCAGTGGTTTAGTGGCACGCACCACCACATTTTGCAGTTGGCGGGTGGGGCTGGCTGTCAGTATCACATCTTCTGTTTGCGCACTGCCATCGGCATTCTTTACAATCAGGCCCAGCACCTCTACAGGCTGGCCTGCCGGCACCCGGCACCAGCTGGGGGCATGCAGCTTTATTTGCCACAGGTTGGCGCCTACGCGGCTTAGTTCGGCACCAATCACCGGTTGGGCAAAATCTTTTTGCGCAGCAGGCTGGTAGGCAAAGGGATTAGCGGCGGTGCCGGCGCCCATCCACAGGTACAAGCCGCTGTTGCGGTCTTTCAGGCCCGCCGAGCGGCCATCCTGGCTTAGGTTCAGGTTGAAGAAAAGCGTGACAGTATCCTGAAAGCTGCCATTGAGCGGGCTGTAAGTAGCCAGCTGGGCATTGGCAACCTGCGTGCTGGCAATGGCCAGGAGGGAAAACAAGAGGAGTGAGCGCATATAATGATTGAGTTTGAAACGGTAGAAGAGAGGACAACAGGACTGAACAACGCTTAATGCATTGGCAGCATGGCTTTTTCGTCGGTTTTGGCCACCACGTGCCAGGGCGGTGTATCCAGGCGGCCGCCGCTCATGACGGTGTTTACCTGCTGCTGGTTGGCCAGGTACAGGCGGGTGCCTACCGGAAAACGGAGTCGCTTGCTGGTACCGGGCAGCAGAAAAAAGGTTTGAGCATTGTTCCAGCTGGCATCTTTTTCATAGCTGATGAGACTGTACTTGCGAGGCAGCCAGCTATTGTTTTTAAGGCGAAAGGAAATGCCGGCAGCTTGCGACCAGCCTGCTGCCGACAGCAGCATCGATATGGTCATGAGTGCGATCATCTTTTTCATGCGGATGGAGCGGCCACTGTTTTGGCAGTGCCGGTGGCAAAACTTGTACAATGGCTTTCCGCCATCGCTCCACATCATGTTTTGAGGCGTATCGGGTTGGTCTCAAATCTTGCTGGTAGTATTTGAGTCGTTTGCACACGAATGCCGGCAGCCACCCAAGTGGCGGCGTAAGTAGTTCACAGTCAAATGATTGGAAAAAATGAGATCAGCCCAGCCCCTGCTGCTTCAGCCATTCCCGGGGGCCCATGCCGGCTTGCTTCTGAAAAGCCCGGTTGAAGGTGGCCTTGCTGTTAAACCCACATTCGTAGGCCAGCGATAGCAGGGTTTGCCGGCGGTGCTCGCCTTGCTGCAGCTTTTGCTGCAAGGCTGCTACGCGGTATTGGTTTACAAAATCATTGAAGTTTTTACCAAAGCCCTGGTTGATGACTTTGCTCAGCAACGAGGGGTTGGTACGCAGTTGGCCGGCCATGCTTACCAGGCTCAGTTCGGGATCTTCCCATGCCCGCTGCTCGTTCATCAGCTGCAGCACTTGCTGCTGCCACTGCGCCAGCGGAAACTGCGGGTCGAGGCCGGCGTTGGGATGATCCACATCGATATAGTCAATGTCTTCTACCACCGGGGCCTCGCCAGCTGCAGGGGTGCCCGGCCCGCTACCCGATGGCGCATGCAGGTAAGGCAAAAGCAGGGCGGCTTTGTTTTGTAGCAGCAGCGGCCTGAAGGCAACCGTGGTTTCTACCGCATTGCTATAGCCGGTAATGGCGATGTAGTAAAAGATGAGTGCAAACGTCAGGTAGTACCACCAGCTGCCGCTGTAGTACACGTCCCATATTTCGCCAATGATGGCAAAAGCAATGGTGATGATAACAAACAGCAAAAAGGCCATCAAAAAATTGCGTACCCAGCGAAACAGCAGCTGATCGGCATAGCTGACCACCTGCAGCATGAGCCGGCGATACAAGCGATAATACCGCAGGGCTGCCACGAAGTAGGCAATCATAGAAACGAGTCCTGGTATAGCTGCAAAGTCAGAATAATCAGGATCGACCCCTTCGTACAAAATAGGCTGTGCCGGTTGCCATACTTTATCATGCAAAAACACGTAGGCATGCAATAGCAGGTAAATGCCCAACGGCGCCAGGTGCCACCACTGCTTTCCCCGAAAACGATAAGAGGGATTGAGCAGCGACTGCACGTAAATAAACATGACCGGCCCCAGTGCCCAGCTAAACTTGGTGGGAGTGTATAGCAAAATGTCGCGGTAGGGTTGTGCATCGTACCAGCCTGCAAAACCCACCATCCATGGCACCACAAACAGCACACTGAGCACCAGGTACAGCGCCAGCCAGGCGTAGCTGGGGTGCTCGGCCTGCCGGCTTTTGCGCCAGCACATGGCGGCATATACCAGGCCATGCACTACAAAAATGAGCAGCAGCGAAGAGTAGAAATTGAAGGTAAAAAGCACAGGCCAGGTAGGTGGTGGTGACAAAAAAGCCGGGTACTATACCCAGCCAAAGCTTTTTTCGACAGCCTGTTGCCAGCGGGCATACAGCGCATTGCGATTGGCCAGCGGCATAGCGGGCTGCCAGCGCTTGGCTATCTGGTGGTTGGCCCGAAGGTCTGCCAGGCTACCCCAGTACCCGGCAGCCAGCCCGGCAGCGTAGGCTGCCCCCAGGCAGGTGGTTTCGTTTACACGGGGCACTTGCACCGGCACTTGCACCATATCGGCCTGAAACTGCATCAGCAAGTTATTGAAGGTCATGCCTCCATCTACGTTCAGCGCATCCAGTTGGATGCCGCTGTCTGCCTCCATCGCCTTCAGCACATCCAGGGTTTGGTAGGCTGTGGCCTCCAGCACGGCCCGGGCCAGGTGCCCCTTTTGGGCAAAGCCTGTAAGGCCGGCTACAATGCCGCGGGCATCGCTACGCCAGTAGGGCGCATACAAGCCGCTGAAGGCCGGGACAAAATATACATCCCCATTATCGGGCACCGAAGCCGCCAGTGCTTCTATGTCGGCACTGCTGCTGATGATGCCCAGATTATCCCGACACCACTGCACCAGCGAGCCGGCGTAGGCAATGCTGCCCTCCAGTGCATAATGAGCTGGCTGGTTGCCCAACCGGTAGGCCACAGTGGTAAGCAGGCCGTGCTGGCTGGGCACTGCTTGCGTACCGGTATTCATGAGCATAAAGCAGCCGGTGCCGTAGGTGTTTTTGGCCTGGCCCGGCGCAAAGCAGGTTTGCCCTACCAGCGCTGCTTGCTGGTCGCCCAACATACCCATCACGTTCATGCCTTTAAAACTGCCCTCTTGGATGGTACCAAAGTAGCCCGAGCTCGGGCATATAGCGGGCAGCATGTGGCGGGGTATACCCAGTATTTTCAAAATATCATCGTCCCAATCCAGGGTGGCCAGGTTCATGAGTTGGGTACGGCTGGCATTGGTCACATCTGTTTTGTGTTCGCCGGTTTCTTTCCATAGCAGCCAGGTGTCCATGTTGCCAAACAGGGCGTGGCCGGCTTCGGCATCGGCCTGCAGGCCGGGCACATGGTCCAGCAGCCATTTCAGCTTCAGGCTACTGAAGTAAGTGGCAAATGGCAAGCCGGTGGTAGCCTGCCAGGCATTGCTGCCCAGCTGCTCATTCAGTTGTTTTACCAGTGCTTCGGTACGGGTATCCTGCCACACAATGGCGTTGTAATAAGGCCGGCCGGTACGGCGGTCCCACACCACGGTGGTTTCGCGTTGGTTGGTGACGCCCACCGCGGCTATATCGGCGGCCACCAGGCCGGCTTTTATCAGTGCTTCAGCCGTTACCAGCTTCACTTTGGCAGCTATCTCCAGTGCATCATGCTCTACCCAGCCAGGCTGCGGAAAAATTTGCTGATGCTCTTGCTGGGCCACGGCTACCACATTGCCTTGCATATCAAACACCATGAAGCGGCTGGAGGTAGTGCCCTGGTCTATAGCAGCTATGTATCGCATACTTCGCTTGATTGTGAGGGGGAGGTCAAAAGGAAAACAGCGGATAGAAAAAGGAAGTTAGGCGAAAGCAGTGGGCAGGCCAAGCCGCCCTCAACAACCTGGCGGTTTATACATCCATCACATCGGCCAGGGTGCGTTTTTCCAGCACGGCCAGTATGGCATCACGGGCCTCCGCCATCACGTTTTTCAACCCGCAGTGGCGTTCGTTGCAGCCCTCACAAGGCTGGTAAAAGTGCAGGCTCACGCAGCTGAGCATAGCAATGGGGCCATCTACCAGCCGGATGATGGTAGCCAGTTTAATGCGGCTGGGATGTTTGGCCAACTCATAACCACCATGCCGGCCACGATGGCTGATGAGCAATCCCTCTTGCTTCAATTCGTGCAAAATGTTTTCGAGAAAGCGGAGCGGTATGCCCTTTTGCTCGGCTATCAATGGTATCAGCGTGGGGCCTTTGCCATAGTTGCCGGCCAGTACCGACAGGGCCTGCAGGGCGTACTTGGTTTTTTGAGAAAGCATACAGAAGCAATAGCTACGAAGGTACTGGTAAACCGCCTAAGCACCAGCAGCGCCACAGCGGTATCAAAATTGGGTTAAAGCCGGTTTTTTTTAATGTTCACTTTATCAATGAACTTTTATCTTTGTACTCTTCTTTCACCAACCAACTCGTATTTCATATGTCACTCCGCCTTGGCGATGTAGCGCCCAATTTTCAAGCCAATACCACCATTGGTCCCATCGATTTTTATGAATACCTCGGCGATAGCTGGGGGGTACTGTTTAGCCACCCGGCCGACTATACACCGGTGTGCACCACCGAGCTGGGCCGCACGGCCAGTTTGGGCGCCGAGTTTGCCCGCCGAAATGTAAAAGTGCTGGCCGTAAGTGTAGATGATCTGGAAAAGCACAAAGGCTGGATTGGCGACATTAATGAAACACAACAGGTAGATGTACAGTTTCCCATTATAGCCGATGAAAGCCGGCAGGTGGCCAACCTGTACGATATGATACACCCCAATGCCAGCGAAACTTTTACGGTGCGCAGCCTTTTTGTAATCGGCCCCGATAAAAAAGTGAAGCTCATCATTACCTACCCTGCCAGCACCGGCCGCAACTTTCATGAAGTGCTGCGGGTGATAGACAGCCTGCAACTAACGGCACAATACAGTGTAGCCACCCCCGCCGATTGGAAAGACGGAGAAGATGTCATTGTAGTGCCTGCCATCAGCACCGAAGACGCCATCAAAAAATTTGAAAAGGGCGTGAAAGTGGTGAAGCCCTATTTGCGCTACACACCACAGCCAAATAAGTAAGGCTACCAGCTTTCACTACCTCACCCATCATCACGCTTACGCAAAAGCCTCAGGTCTACTGGGGCTTTTGTTTTGGGGCACCTATGAGCAATATCATACAGGGGGGCAACAGCAGCGGTTACTTTTACCATCGGCTTTATTGTTCACGAATTTTTTCTACGATGTTCGACTTTCTGAAAGAACTGCTCACACCCAGTGCCACGCCCGGCGCTGTTCAAACAATTATATTGGTGGCCGCCGCTATTGCAGGCGGCGTTTTATTAGGCCGTATTAAAGTAGCCCGTGTAAGCCTGGGTGCCGCCGGTGTGCTATTTGTAGGCTTGGCACTTGGGCACCTGCAGTACAGCCTGCACCTCGAGACCATGCACTTCATCCGCGACTTTGGCCTCATCTTGTTTGTATATGCTGTTGGCTTACAAGTTGGGCCCTCCTTTTTTTCTTCATTGAAAAAAGAAGGGTTGGTCCTGAACAGCATTGCATTGTCAGCGGTTGCTCTCAGCTTTATCATCGCCTGGCTCATTATGCGCAGCAGTGGTACCAGTGCCGAGCACATGGCGGGTATTATGACCGGTGCGGTGACCAACACACCCAGCCTGGGTGCCGCTAAAAGTGTGCTGAAAGAAGTAGCTGCCACACAGCCCGGGCGCAACTTTGGCGATCCGGCCAATGGCTACGCTATTGCCTACCCGTTTGGTGCCATTGGCGAAATCTTGCTTATCATTCTGTTTCAACGACTTTTCCGCATCAATCTACAAAAAGAACAGGCTGCATTTGAAGCTCGCAGGGCGCAGGAATACCCGCACCCCGCCAGCCTGAAATGCCGGGTGACCAACCCCGATGCATTTGGAAAAACGCTGGTAGATGTATTAGGAACCGAGCTGATGAAAGAAGTAATTGTGACCCGGCTGAAAAGCAGCGGCACTACCAAGGTTCTCACGCCATCGGCCGGCACCATACTGCACGAACGCGATGTGCTGATGCTGGTGGGCCTGCCGCAAGAGCTGGAAAAGGCCATTGGCCGTATGGGCCGTAGCAGCTCAGACACATTCATTACCAGCGATGAAGAAATTGAAACCCGCGATATCACTGTGACCCGCAGCAAAGCAGCGCAGCAAACATTGGCGCAACTGAATTTTGATGCGCAATACGGTGTAAAAGTGACCCGTATTTTCAGGGCAGGTATGGAGCTGGTGGCCAATCCTGAGTTTGTCATACACGTGGGCGATACACTGCGCATGGTAGGACCTAAAATGCAATTGAAAGAAGCCGAAACGGTGCTGGGCAACAGCCGCAACCGGCTATCGGAGCCCGAGTTGGCTACCATCTTTATCGGCATCATCCTCGGCTTACTGTTAGGTTCGGTTCCGCTGGCTATTCCAGGCCTGCCGGTACCCGTCAAGCTGGGCATTGCAGCCGGGCCTTTGCTTATCGCCATCTTCATCAGCCGCTATGGTGGGCTGGCACATTTGCACTCGTACATGAACCAAAGTGCAGCCTGGTTTATGCGTGACTTTGGCATTTGCCTGTTTTTTGCCGCAGTAGGCATCAGCGCCGGCAAAACACTCTACGAAAACTTTATGACCAACAACGGTTGGTGGTGGCTGCTGTATGGCATGGCCATTACGGCTACACCGGTGGTATTTATAGCACTGGTAGCCCGCCTTGTATTCAAGATTAATTTTTTGCAAATAGCCGGTATGATAGGCGGCACCTATACCAGCCCGCCTACGCTGGCCTTTTGCAATGGCTATTTCAAAGGCGATGTGCCGGCCCAGGCGTATGCTACCGTTTATCCACTGGTCACCATTGCCCGTATTCTGGCAGCACAGTTATTCATTTTGCTCTTTATCAGGTAGCTGTAGGTTTTGAAAATGCGGTTAATATGCCCGCCCGTATGTGGCCGGCATATTACATTTGTCGCATGCGGAGGTTTTTTGCATGGATGCTGATATGGGCCGGGATAACGGTGCCTGCTTTTGGCCAACAGGCCAAAGAACTGCAGGCCAATGGCCAGCGATACCTGATGCAAAATGACTTTAGCAATGCGCTGATTGTGCTGAAAAAGGCAGCCGAACTGGAGCCCGCCAATACCGATATTTTAAACGACCTCGGCCTGGCCTATTTTATGGCAGGGCAGTACAAAACCGGCTACGACCTGCTGAAGGTGGTGGCCGAAGGCGATAAAGCCGACGAACGCACCTTTTTAGTAACCTGCATGCTGCTGCGTGGCGGCCGCAATATCCGGGAGGCCGATCAGGTGTACCGCATCGGGCTACAGCGCTTTCCTAAAAGTGGGGCCCTGCACGCCGACTACGGCGAATTTTTGGACCTGGTAGAAAGCGGCCGTGGTATAGACTGGTGGGTACGTGGCATTACTGCCGATCCATCTTATCCGGGTAACTATTACCATGCCAGTCGGCATTTCTCTGAAAACAATGATTTTTTCTGGGCGGCGCTATACGGCGAAATTTTTGTGAACCTGGAAAGCTATACCACCCGTAGTGTAGAGGTAAAAAATATACTGTACGATAGCTACAAGCGGCTGTATGCATACGAGCTGGCCAATGGCAAGGGTCGCAATGGTTTTGAAAAAGCCGTGGCGGCAACCCTGCAGGAGCAAGAAGCGGTAGCCAGCAGCGGCATTAATCCCGAAGTGCTCACCGCTATTCGCACCCGCTTTATTTTACAATGGTTTCACAAGGGGCTCGAAGCTCAGTTTCCATTCAAGCTTTTCGACCTGCAGCGCCAACTGCTGCGGGAAGGGATTTTTGACGCTTACAACCAGTGGCTGTTCGGCAGCGCTGCTAATGTGAATGCTTTTCAGAACTGGACCAAAACACACCCCGAAGAATACGTGGCCTTTAACCAGTATATGCGCAATCGGGTGTTTACCGTGCCTACAGGCCAACAGTATAAAAGTGTAGCCAGCAAATAAGGTACTTGTGTGCCATTGATAACGCCGATGGCTCAACCATCGGTTTTTTTGTTTGTTACCAACCCCTGTAAATCAAAAAAACATCAACACAATGAAGAAACTTTCATTTCCCCTGCTGGCAATGCTGGCTGTACTGGCCAGCTGTAGCGATGCCCCCAAAGCAGATAGCGCCAGCACCGGCGCCGCCGACACAGTAGCAGCAGCCACTGGCACCAGCTTTTCGGTAGACACTGCCGGCAGCCTGGTAAACTGGGTAGGTACCAAGCAAACCGGACAGCACATGGGCACATTCAAACTAGCGGCTGGCAGCTTCAGCGTAGCCAGTGGTAATATCACCGGCGGCTCATTTACCATTAACATGGCCAGCCTGACCGTGACCGACCTGACTGGCGAAGAGAAAGGCCAACTGGAAGGACACCTGAGCAGCCCCGACTTTTTCGATGTGGCCAAATACCCCGCCGCACAGTTCGACATTACGGCTGTGGCGCCTTACGACTCGGCTACTACCAAAAGCGTACTGGCTGGTGCCACCCATGTGATTAGTGGCAACCTGAAGCTGAAGGATAGCACAGTCAACATCAGCTTTCCGGCCAAAGTGCAACTGACCGGTGGCAGCCTGAGTGCCGAAGCTGACTTTAATATAGACCGCACCCAGTGGGGCATGAACTACAAGGG
>JALOMC010000066.1 GCA_025455665.1 Chitinophagaceae bacterium
TAGCCCAGCGGCAGAATGAACGAAACGATTTTGTCTTTGCAGCCAAAGCGTTCGAGTTCTTCGGTCATTTTCGGAAAAACAGCTTCGCTGCTGGTAGTGCTGAATGCGATAACCATCGGAGTCAGCAATCGGCTTATCAAGCCCGGCATCCGCTGCCGCAAAAACACGAAACCGGCTATCAGCAATACAATCCAGAGCAGGGCAATGCCGGTGATGAATGCGCCAAAATACTTTCCGTATACGATCAGGATATCGAGGCCGCGGGTAGCAATAACAGCAGCAATGGCGCCAAATACCCCCAGCGGGGCAAAGGCCATCACATAGCCTACCATTTTCAGTACTACATGGGCCACGGTATCCAGTGCTTTTATCAGGGTTTTGCCTTTTTCGCCCAGGCCGGCCAGTGCTATGCCGAAGAAGATGGAAAAGACTACCAACTGCAAGATTTCATTGGTAGCCATGGCCTCTATCACGCTTTTGGGCACAATGTGCTCAATGAAGTTTTGCAGTGAGAACGATTTGGTTTTGCCCACCACATCTTCTACGGCTTTGGCGTCTACAGCTCCCAGGTTTAGTCCTTCACCCGGTTTAAAGGCGTTCACCACCAGCATGCCTATCAGCAGCGATATCAGCGAGGCGGTCACAAACCAGAGCAACGCTTTGCCACCTACGCGGCCCACAGCTTTCAGGTCGCCCAGTTTGGCAATGCCTACCACCAGAGTACTGAATACCAGCGGGGCAATAATCATTTGCACCAACCTGATAAAGATGGTGGCCAGTAGCTTGATATTGGCAGCAAAAGAGGTTTGAAACGCAGGCGACGCATTATTGTGCACGGCCCAGCCCACGCCAATGCCCAGCGCCATGGCTACCAGAATGTAGATCGTCAGTTTGTTTTTCATACAAAAGCGAAGCACTGGAACGCAGCTGTTGAGCCCGACGAAAAAAGGCAGGCACTGCATGCCGGAGCATGGCAAATAAACAATTATAACAGCAATTGCGATGAAAGGGCCGGCGATACTATTTCGCTACTTTGTACACAAAGTGCGGCGGCGCGGGTGGCCATTTGCAGGCAGGTGGGGCAGGGTAGTTCCTGTATCCAGCCAAAAAGGAAGCCGGCAAAAAACGAATCTACGGCGCCATTGATTCTGATAAAGGGTGCCTGACTTGCTGCTATTTTTTGCTATCCGAGGTGAGGCATAGCAGTCCGGTGCCTTTTTCAGCCGGGGTGCAAGTGGCCGGTTGCTTCCCGCTGGTCGCCAGAAGCTCCATCGGGAGACGGTAATTGGGGTAGGAGACTGCTGGTTTTGGTGGAAATGATCGACAGGCGTTCGCCCTTCGCACCCTTCCGGCTGGTGTGCCGCCCGGTACCAGCGCTGCCAGTAGCCTGGCCGATAAAAAACGACGGGTCAGGGGGCATTGGGCCGGGTAGCTACCGTAGTGGGGTGAAAGTGGTACCGCCCGGCACCAGCACCCGTGTCCATACAAAATAGCTTGTTGGCATAGGTTGCACTGAGGGTGCTGCCAGCGGCAGTGCTTTCTTGAGGTGCGGGTCAACAACCGTCGGGAACTGGCGTTGTTTTTGATAATCAATTACCTTGGAGTATCATTGGGGCGAAACCCCGAAATTTGTTGAGACAGCGTAGAAGACGGCTTTTAGGATCTAAACAATTGAAGAAAACGCATGACTTGCTACATCGTAGATGATGATCCCGTGTCACGGACGATTCTCCACCACTATGTTTCGCAAGTGGATTGGCTGGATCTGAAGGGCGAATTTGAAAATGCCCACGACGCAACGGCTGCTTTGCAAACCGAAAGCGTAGACCTGCTGCTGCTCGATATCAACATGGATGGCATGACTGGTATCGAAATGGCCGAGGGGTTGATCGAAAAGCCAATCATCGTATTTACCACCGCCAGCCGTGAGTATGGTCCGGAAGCATTTAGCCTAAATGCGGCTGATTACCTGGTAAAGCCCATCAGCCAGCAGCGCTTTTTACAGGCCATGGACAGGGTACGGGCTACGCATCAGGCCAGCAAAGCGCCGCAGGGCCAGGAGGAGGAAGTGATTTTTGTACGCGACCTGAAATCGCTGGTGAAGCTGAAAGTGCAGGATATACTGTATGTAGAAGCGTTGGGCGACTACCTGAAGCTGCACACTGCACAGCGCTTTTACACGCAGCTGGGCACCATGAAGCAAATGGAAGAAAAGCTGAAGCCACTGGGCTTTAAGCGAGTGCACCGCAGCTACCTGATTGCCATCCGCTACATCAATGGCATGGAATCGGGTAACGTACTGGTGGGCCAATACAAGGTGCCGGTATCCGAAACCTACAAGCCCGATATGATGTCTATTATCAACCAAAAGAAGCTCTGACAGTCCCAGGTTTTTCCAGTGCTTCCCCCTTTACCGTCAACGTTTTATGTCTACCTCCAGCAACGGTCATGAACTGCCCGATGCCATCAAGCTGAAAGTCTACCCGCTGTTTTTGCAGCTGTTTCCCGAGAGCCTGGCATCTTTTGAGGCGGCCGTGGCAGGCCAGCAATGGGCGGAAGCTCGTCAACTGGCGCATAAAATGACCGGTACGCTTGGCGCACTGGGTACACAGTCGGAGGTCAGCGATCGTTTACAAGACGTGCGGCAAGCCATCAAAGAGGAACAGCCATTGGAGCAGATCAATGCGCTGTATGAGCTGTTTGCTGTCGCTGCCAAACAGGCACTGACGCAGGTAGCGAGCTTTTTGCAACAGTCCGGCGGTTAGCAGGCTTTCAAATCATTCGTCTAAAAAATGTCTGCCTTCATCGGAAGGTGGCTGTCCCGGCGGGCCATAGCGATAGCTTTGTTCCACCTGTCGGAATTTTTCCGGCACATAATGCAGGTGGCCGTTGGCGGCTGCCCTAGTCAATGAGTAAACATTCCAGCCATCCTTCCGATGAATGGTCGCTTAGCAGCAGCGAAGCCGAATCCAGTCAGCGCATCCACAAAGTAGGCGGCTGGTTCGTGTTTCTGCTGTGGGCTGCGGGCATGCTCAGCATTTACTTTTTGTTGTTGCAAGCCGGCTACATGCGGCCCTACAATGCGGCCAACAAAGCAGCACCCAAAACAGCGCTGACTACACAAACCGAAGAAGCTGAAAGCCTGGCCCATGCAAGATTGCAGCCAAGAGCCAACTCTGAAGTGGTTGTATTTCAGTCTTCACAGGCATTCATACGGCATTTTGCCGGCAGGTATGAGCCTGAAGAACTACAAGCAGTGCTGAACAGCGCCCTGAGCCGACAGAAGCAATCGAGTTTTAAAGTGATCCGGGTGTCGGCCAATGAAAACGTTCGCGGTCTTTCGTTTTCTGAAGATTACACGCTGGCCGTTCGCTGAGATCGCCAGTTTTTCCGGGCCTTTTGCTTTGAATTCGCTTTGTCGAATAATTAAGCCGCTTTGTCGATACAGCCGATATCACTGGCCTTTTGTAATCGTATGTTTGCTGTGCATTTGGCAAACGTGGTACTCCGCCACGGCCATTGCCCCGGACGCAATTCACCCCCCCAGTTTTCGAACACGGCAGTACCCTCTGTCAGTGTTTTGCACCCTCAAAGCCTTCTTCTCTTAAACAAACTGAACAGATCTGAACGGCGTTGGGCTACGCAGGCTGATAACTAAATGCTTGCCGCTTGCCAAATGCCATCGGCTTCTGTATTTCTGAACCATGTTATTCCCGGTTTGTTAGTTGATTTCAACGTACTGTCGATAAGTCAAATTGATAAGATACGTCGAGTAACTATTTTTACTGTGTGGTGGTAGCATGGAATGGTAAATGGTATCACCCCGCACCTCGGGCCTAACCCACCTGAGTTTTGCTGTAAGCAGCCCGATTGGTTGCTTATTCACACTCCCTCTCAACTTCGTTTTTGTCAACCGTGCGGCAAATGCCAGCATGCTCAACACTGTGTGCATCCAATCAGTTTAGTGAATGCCACAAGAGCTCAGGCTGTGCTGCTGTCGGACGGTGCAATTCATAAACCAAATCCAATGAAAATCCATTACCCACGGGTAGCTGGCGTGGCATTCGCTTGCCTCCTGGCTGCTTGCTTTCTTCCAAACTTACTTTGGGCCCAGCCTGGCAAAGACGGAGCTCGTACGGTTACTGCCGCTAACACCGTTCTTAACACCTACACTACGCTTTCGGCCAATGCCGCAGTAGGTGCTACCACTCTTACAGTGGCGTCCAATGCCTTGAATGGTGGGGCATTTTCGGGTAACCTTGCCAACGGCGACCTCATCATGATCATTCAGATGCAAGGTGCTACCATCAACAGCACTAACACAGCTTCCTACGGCAACGTCGACAACTATGGTAGTAGCGGCCGCTATGAGTTTGCTTGTGTAAGCGGGGTGGCTGGTAGCAACAGCATTACAGTGGCCGCGCCACTGGTAAATGGCTACAGTGCGGCGGGTCGTACGCAGGTCATCAGGGTACCACGATTTACAACCCTCACGGTAAACAACAATACCAGCATTGTGCCCAATGCCTGGAACGGCAGTACCGGTGGTGTAGTTGTGATTGAAACGACTGGTAACGTAGCACTCACGGGTAACAACTCGATTATTAACGCCAACAGTGCCGGTTTTCGCGGAGGCTCTTATGCTGATAACGCGGGTTTATTTCCAGGAACAACCGATTTTGTAACCTCTGACGCTTCGAGAGGGGCTGCAAAAGGGGAAGGTATAGCCGGTGCTGCGGCGGATTATGATGGTTTGGGTGGTCGCTATGGCCGCGGTGCGCCAGCCAATGGCGGCGGCGGCGGCAACCGGCATAATGCCGGCGGCGGTGGTGGTTCTAATGGAAACAATGGTGTGGCTTATACCGGTCTTGGAAACCCTGCACCGGGCTTCAATGCTGCCTGGGATCTGGAAGGTGGCGGATTCGCTACCAGTGCATCGAGCGGTGGCGGCCGTGGTGGATACACCTACGGAGCTAATAATGCCAATGCCACTACGCAAGGCCCTGGTAACACGGCCTGGGGTGGCGATAACCGCCTGAATGTAGGCGGCTTTGGCGGCAGACCATTGGATCAGTTAAGCGGTGGCCGTTTGTTTTTGGGTGGCGGCGGTGGTGCTGGCGATGGTAACAATGGCACCGGTAGCAGCGGAGCCAATGGCGGCGGCATGGTGTTTTTGATAGTAGGCGGCAATGTGACCGGCAATGGCGCCATCAACGCTAATGGGGCTACAGCAGCCAATACTACCGGCGGCCACAATGATGCGCCGGGTGGTGGCGGTGGTGGTGGTACCATTGTACTATACCAGCGCAGCGCGGCCGGCACCATAGCGGCCAATATAGACCTGAACGCCAACGGTGGTGCCGGTGGCAACCAGTTGATTACAAACGATGAAAGTGAGGGCCCCGGCGGCGGCGGTGGTGGTGGGTATGTAGCTGTGCGTAGCACCAGCAGCCCCGTTATCAGTGTTGCAGGCGGTGCCAATGGTACTTCCACCAGCACGGCTGTCACCGAATTTACCCCCAACGGCGCTACTCGCGGTGCCACCGGGCAAAGCACTACTTATACCCCGCAAAGCAGCTTGTTTGTGGTCGCATCAGGCACGGTGCTGCGTGATGGCAATGGGCAGCTGGATGCCACTATCAATGGCACTGGCAGCAATTTGTCGGGACAGTTATACATCAGTGCAGTGCAAAGCGGAAACGTTATTCAAACGGTAGCGGTGGCGGCCAATGGCAGCTTTTCGCTGAACGCACTGCCACCGGGTACCTACGACTATGTGCTGCATACCAACGCGGCCGGACAAACTACCACCAGCTTGCCAGCCGGTTTCATTAGTACGGCAGAGGGTACCGCTGCCACCGGCGATGGCACGGTGAATGGCATTACCAATGGGACAGCCAACTGTGCGCCCTTGTCTACCTTGCTGTTTGGGGTAAATGCGGTGCCAGTAACCAACGACTATGTGGGCGATGGTTGGCCCAACCCCGGTGGTGCTGCACGCATACCGGTGCCTTCGGGTGCCTTTAGTGCTACCGACCCCGACGATGGCAGCTATACCAATAACCTGAACGGCCGTAAGGTGACGCTGTACCCGGCTACGGGCGGCGTGCTGTACTACAACGGTGTGCCCGTTACAGCACCGCTCACTATCAACAGTTTTAATAACGACCTGGTGGAAGTAGACCCCGATAACGGCCCGGTAGTGGTAGACTTTGACTACGCCGTATGGGACAACGCTGATGTGATAGACCCAACACCAGCCACCGTGAGCATGGGTATAGGCGGCATACTGCTGCCGGCTACCGGCTTGCAGCTAAAAGCAAGCCTGCAGGCCGATGGTAGCATACTGGCAAGCTGGCAAACCTTGACAGAGCAAAACACCCGCCACTTTACGGTACAAATTAGCAGCAATGGCACCGTGTATGAGGCAGTGGGCCAGGTGGCCGCCGCAGGAAACAGCAACACTGCCCGCCAATACAGCCTGCGCCTGCCGGCCCGTGCTGCCGGCCAGTGGCAACTACGTGTAATGCTGACCGATGCCGATGGTAAACGTAGCTATAGCAATGTGGTAAGCCTGCGAACACAGGCTGTAGTGCGGCTGACTGCCGTGCCAAACCCGGCCAGCCAGCAAGTACTGGTAAGTGGCCTGCAGCAGGCCCGTAGCCTGAAACTGGTAAATGCCGGCGGACAAGTAGTAGCAAGCTTTGCAGTAAATACGCCACAAATGAAAGTATCACTGGAGGCTGTACCCGAGGGTTTGTACCTGATACAAGTGCAAATGAGCGACGGCACCGTACAACTGCTTAAAGTAATGAAGCGCTAAAGCAAAGTGGCGCATTCATAGCCCCGCACCGGCGCAAGCCGATGCGAATCCCCAAAAAAGAGCTGGTCGACCGACAGGGAGGCCGGCTTCTTTTTTTTAGGCAACTGTATTGGTTTTGAGCGCCTGCCGGGCAGCATTTACCCAGGCTTTGGCTTCGCGTTTTTCAATAGAAGAAAGATGCGCACCTTCTTCGACCAACTGCCGCCAGATATGCAGGGCTTCGGCAGGGCGCTGCTGCTGTAGCAAGAATTGTCCGTACTGATAGCGGGCTTCGAAGTTGGCATACTTGCCTGCCATTTTCTTGAATTCGGCTTCCGCTGCCGCGGCTTGTCCATTGCCTGCCAATGCTTGTGCGTAGGCTATATGCGCACGGCTGCGGGCAAACTGTGGGGTAGCAGCCACCCGACGACCAGCTTCGACGGCCTTGCTATACTGGCCCTGGCTGGTATAGGCCATGCACAGTTGGGTGAGTACATGTTCGTTTTCGGCAAAATTGCCTTGCAGGCTGTACTCGTAAATTTCTACAGCTTCGGCCAGCATGCCGGCGTTAAAGTAGGCGTCGGCCAGTAAAATGCGGTTTTGGAAAGTATCGGCAAAGCGGAGGCGCTCCTGCAGTTTTTTGATATGGCCGCTGGGGTTGATGATGGCGCTGACGCCGGCCTGTACCTGCTGCACATCGCCGCGGCTGAATACCTCGGAAAACAGGTAGACGACCGAGCCTACAAGTGGCAGGAATACAATGATCCAGATCCATTTTTGCTGGGTGCCTCGCTTAAAACTGTGCCAGGCGCAAAAGCCTTGCAAGCCAATGGTGAGGGCATACATCCAGCCGTAATTGCCAAAGTACATAACGCAATGAGAGTGGTTGACAGCCGCAATATTACAAGTTGTAGCTGATGCCGGGCAGCTGCCACTTGACAGTTGTGCAGCCTGACGCACCAGCGGGTAGCGGGGCTGCCTGCCGGGCAATGTACAGCTGCTGATGGGCTGCGCTGCCTGGCGTGTCTCGGCTTGGCCGAGAGCCCGAAAGCGAGGCACGAGCGGAGGGCGGAGCGCAGCGAACCACAGAAGGGAGCGTACGGCTGCCGGGGCATGCACAGGTAATCACAGCCCCACGCAAAAGCCTGGGCTCATGAAGCTGAAAACATCGCTGCAACAGCACCGATATCAGCGGCGGCCGCTGGCTTGCAGCAGGGTCGACAAGTCTTCGTTAAATGCATCGGCTTTTTGCAGCTCATCGAGCGACAGGTGCATGCGGTAGCGCCAGTAGTGTTTCGGATTGGCGGGCACATTGATGCGTTCATCGGCCGGATCGGCACGGCGCAGTTCGGCGCTGCTACCCAGCAAATCCTGCAGTTGGAAAATGCTCCACATGGCAGGGCTGTACACGTGCATATTGATGATCTGCCGATTGATCCACGGCTCGCAGTAAAACGGTGCGCCGCCCCACTGGCCCAACTGCTCGTTGTAAAACTGCTGGGTGTTGTCGCGGCTTTCTTCCCACCAGCCACGGATGGTGCTCATATCGTGGGTGCTGGGTGTAACCACGCTGAGATAGGGGGCATCGGCCGGGTGGAAGAACTTGCGGGTGGGATCCTTGGGCATGCGCTGTATTTCGAGGCTAAGGAAACCGAGATCCTTCATAACGCCCGGTACACAGTCGGGCACCATGCCCAGGTCTTCGCCGCAAATGAGCATGTGTGTAGCCGCTTTGAGGGCAGGTAGCTTTTGCATGGCCTGGGTGCGCCAGAAGCCGTCTTGCCGGCGGAAGAAGTAGTCGACATACAAATCTTTCAGCTGCTGCTGTGTACCTGCATCGAGGTATTGGAAGCTGCTGGTGCCCTCCATGGCGATGCGGAAATGAAACTGATTGCCCTGGCTGCCCGGCTCTTCGATGAGGATGATATTGCTGATAAGATCGTATAGCTTCTCCTTCATCCACTCCTGCGGCTCGTAGCCGGCCGCAAAATGTGCTTCTACTTTGCGCTGGGTATTCACATGCTCTTTGAGGCCGTAAGTACCCCAGCCAATGCTATCGAGGTAAGTATCTTTTACATAGCCGGCCTGCTCGCCAAACAACTGCTGCAGCACTTCGTCGGTAATGAAGGGGCGGCAATAGCGGTTGAAATCGAAATACACGCCACGTTGCTGAAACTCATTGAGCTGTACCGGCAGGCAGGGTACAAAGCGGCCCAAAATGCCCTCGACGGCATGCATGGGAATACTCCAGATGCGGAAGAAGCCCAGGATATGATCGATACGGAAAGCATCGAAGTAAAGGCTCATTTGGTTGAAGCGCTGCTTCCACCATGCAAAGCCATCCTCCTGCATGCGCTGCCAGTTGTAGGTAGGAAAGCCCCAGTTTTGGCCCTTGATGGCAAAATCGTCGGGCGGGGCGCCGGCCTGTGCATCCATATTGTACAGCTCGGGCTGCTGCCAGGCATCGCAGCTGTGGCGGTAAATGCCGATGGGGATATCGCCTTTTACTACCAGGCCCAGGCTGTGGGCGTAGTCTACGGCGGCTTTTAGCTGCAGGTGCAGGTGCCACTGTACAAACAGGTGGATGCCAACCTCGTC
>JALOMC010000419.1 GCA_025455665.1 Chitinophagaceae bacterium
TTTTTTTGCCTACTTTCCAACCATCAAGCACAGCCCATGCTCTTAGTAGGTAGAAAAGCACCTGCATTTTGATAAACGAACAATTGATGGAAGCCTGCCTGCGGCAGGAGCGTACGGCCCAGCGCAGGCTGTACGAACTGATGAGCCCCCCGCTGTACCAGGTGTGCAAGCGCTACCTGCGCCATGCCCACGAGGTGGAAGATGTGCTGGCCGAAGCCTGCTACCTGATACTGACACGGCTGCCCCAGCTGCGGGAGTGGCGTGCCTTTGAAGGCTGGGCCCGGCAAATAACCGTGAACCAATGCCTGGCCTACCTGCGGCGTCAAACCAGCTTTGCCATCCACCTGACGGACGATGCAGCAGCCGAGGTGCCAGCACCGGCTACCGGTCCGCCCATGGCGGCGCAGGACCTGCTGCAGCTGGTGCAGCAACTGCCCGATGGCTGCCGCACTATTTTCAACCTGTATGTGGTAGAGGGCTACTCGCACAAGGAAATAGCGGCCATGCTGGGCATTTCGGAAGGCACTTCCAAATCGCAACTCAATTTTTCGAGGAAGAAACTGCAGGAGCTGGTAAACGCATTTTATTACCCAACAGCTAAGAGCCATGAGCAACAACGATAATTTTTTCGAATCATTTAAAGCGGCCGCCAAAGAGGTGGAAGAGCAACGCTTCGACGGCTTTGAAGCCGTGTGGCAGCGGGTAGAGCAGCGGCTGGATGAACAACCTGAACGCCGGCTGCTGTGGTACCAACGGCGCCCGCTGTGGTGGGCGGCTGCTGCAGCCATAGCGCTGCTGCTGGGCCTGCTGCTGTGGCCCGCGGCCGATGAACAGACCCCGGCGGCCCCCGTGGCGATGAACCCGACAACGCAGCCGCCGGCTGCTGCACCTGTCAATCCTGAGCCGCCCGTGCCGCCTACCGATGAAATAGTAACGATACAGCCAAAGGAAAATAGCCCGCAGGACAAGCCAGCACCTGCCAACACCGTGCCACGCACGATGGCCCTGGCACAGCAGCCGGCAACGGCGGTGGCGACTGCGCCACCAGCTGCTGAAATGATAGCTGCCACGCCAGTAGCTCCCACCAGTACCCGGCCCGATAGCCTGCGTAGCGGTGTGGTAAAGGATGCGCAAGGCAAACCGCTGGCAGGTGCCATGGTGCGTAGCAGCAAAGCCACTGTGATCACCGATGCGCAGGGCCGCTATAGCCTGCCGGTGAATGCCGAAGCTGATAGCATACAGTATAACCTGATAGGCTACGAGCCAACGGTGCTGCCCACTGCAACAGCTGGTAATGAGGTGGTGCTGCAGCCATCGGCCAGTATGCTTAGTGACGTGGTTGTTGTCGGTTATAGCCGCGGAAAGAAGAAGAAGGAAATGACGGGCTCTGTGACAAGCGTGAACCAGCGCAATTTTCAGTACTCGGGTAGCCCCGCACCTACAGGATTGATGGGCCGTGCGGCCGGTGTGCAGGTAAATGGCAATAGCGGTACACCCGGTGCAGGTTCGCAAGTGCGGATACGTGGCGCCTCTTCACTCAAGGCTGGCCCTGAGCCCCTGTATGTGGTAAATGGCGTGCCGGTATCGAAGCGGGCCTTTGCAAAGCTGAAGCCAGCTGACATAGAAACTGTAAGCTGGACGAAGAGCTGTTGGGGGCCGGCAAAAAGCTGGCGCCTGATCCGGCCACCGTACCCACACTGCCCAGCCCCGACGAATCGTATGCTGCGCTGGAAGAAAACCCCTTCACCTCGCCAGGTATTGAGCCACTCAGCACCTTCTCTATTGATGTAGACAATGCATCGTACAGCAATATCCGCCGGTTTTTGAACAACGGGCAGCCGGTACCCACTGATGCGGTGCGGGTGGAAGAAATGATGAACTACTTTGCTTACCAATACCCGGCACCCAAGTCCGATGAGGCGTTCAGCATTTCGCCGGAGTATGCCGATTGCCCGTGGAATAGCCAGCACAAATTGTTGCGCATTGGCATCCGGGCAAAATCAATTGCGCCGGCGCAATTGCCCGCTTCGCATCTGGTGTTTTTGATAGACGTATCGGGCAGCATGAGCGATGACAACAAGCTGCCGCTGCTGAAGCAAAGCATGAAGCTGCTGGTGCGCCAGCTGCGGGCCGAAGACAAAGTGTCGATAGTGGTATATGCCGGTGCGGCGGGCCTGGTGCTGCCACCTACCAGCGGCATGCAAAAGGCCGAAATAGAAGCGGCGATAGAACGGCTGAATGCAGGCGGCAGCACGGCTGGTGGCGAAGGCATCCTGTTGGCTTACAAAACAGCCCGTGAGCACTTCATCAGCGGTGGCAATAACCGTGTGGTACTGGCTACCGATGGCGATTTTAATGTAGGGCTGAACAGCGTGGCCGATTTGCAAAAGCTGATAGAACAGCAGCGGGAAAGCGGTGTATTTCTTACCTGCCTCGGCTACGGCATGGGCAACTATAAAGACGACCGCCTGGAAACCCTGGCCGATAAAGGCAATGGCAACTATGCGTACATCGACAATATGCAGGAAGCCAACAAGTTTTTGAACAAGGAGTTTACGGGCAGCATGTTTACCGTGGCCAAAGATGTAAAGCTGCAGGTAGAGTTTAACCCGAAGTATGTACAGGCCTACCGCCTGATAGGCTACGAAAATCGCAAGCTGCAGGCAGAAGATTTTGCCAACGACAAAGTAGATGCCGGCGAGATGGGCAGCGGCCACACCGTCACAGCACTGTACGAGATTATTCCGGCCGGGGTAAAAAGTGATTTGGCACCGAATGCAGCAGCCTTGCGCTATCAGCAGCCGGTGGCTACCCAGCAGCACGGGCAAGAAATGGCACTGATAAAATACCGTTACAAGCAGCCCGATGGAAAGAAAAGCACCGAGGGCAGTGTGCCGGTAGCGCACCAGCCCCGTAGCTTGTCGGCCAGCAGCGAAGACTTTCGGTTTGCAGTGGCTGTAGCCTGGCTGGGGCTCAAGCTCCGCGAGTCTACCCTCATTAAAGAAAAGGCCAGCTTCCAGATCATTGAACTGGCCCGCGGCGCCACCAGCTTTGATCCTGAAGGGTACCGCAAAGAGTTTTTGCGACTGCTGCAAACGCTGAAGCAGTAAGTATAAAAAGCGGTTGATCTGGCGCTACAGATCAACCGCTTTTTTGTAATGGGAAAGAGTCATCTAAATTTTGCAAGACACACCTATGGTGATCATGCGAAAGCCGCCCACCATGATGCCGCTTTCGTTTCGGTGCAGGCGGCCCGCTCTGAAGAGCTGATTGCCCAGGTTTTTACCCGATATAAAAATGTCCATGGCTTGCCATCTTCCTTTTTTGCCGGGCCCAAAGTGATACTGCAGGCTGGCATCGAAGGTGCTGAATGCCGGTAGCCGGCCCAATCCGCCATCGGCGGTTTCGTTTTTCAGGTTGAAAAACTCGCTGTATTGTGCACCGGTATAGTTGTACTGCAGCTGTACGCCCAGGTTTTTGAAGCCATAGTACAATGTGCTGTTCCAGCTCCAGGTGGGCACAAACGGCACTTCATTGTTTTGCAGACCATCTTCACCAAAGCGCATATCCAGCCGCTGTAGCCGGCCCGTGCCTACACTGGCGCCGGGTGCTGCAAAGTCGGCGGTGCTGATGGGGCGGGTGATGAGGCTATCGCTGCCATTGGCGCGGCGCAGGTACACATTGTACGCACCCCGGTTGGCATTGATGCGGTCGGTCATTTCCTGGCGGGTAGCACTACTGTGAATAGTAGCAGCGCTAAAAATGAGACCATCGTTGATGACGCCGCTGAGAATGCGGCTCCACATATGCGTGGCGTTTACTTGCACTTGCAGCCGGTGATTTTTCCAGCCGGCCCACTTGTC
>JALOMC010000067.1 GCA_025455665.1 Chitinophagaceae bacterium
GGTATCGGCCATGTAAAAGCACTGCTGCCGCAAGCGGCCGGGGGCCTCGGCACTGCCGCTGTAGTAGCTGCAATAAGGACCATTTCGCCGGCGGGTGGCGGTATCATCGAGGTAGTAAAGTGCATCGGGCACCATACCGGGGTAAATGAAACGATGGGCCCGCCAGCCGCTATCGGCTGTGTGGTACAGGCGCTCTACGCGGCTGAATGCTGCATGGCCTTTGACGGGGCGCAGCAGGTGATCGAGGTATACCTCGACATACGGCTGGGCCACTAATGGCTGCGTAATGCCCGGTGCCAACAGCATGGTGAAAAGAGCCGCCATGCGCAAGGCTTTGGAGAATACTCGCTTCATAAAAAAGAATAGGCCGGCAAAATAAGGGCAGCCGCGACAACATTGCCCAGGGGCAGTACCTGCGCCGATGGGCTGCCGGGGCTGGAAGGCCGAGCGGAGCGAGGGCCCGCAGCGCAGCGAAGGGCGGAGCGCAGCGAACCCTGTAAGACACGGTACAACAGCCGAAATATGTACTGCTGCCGACTGCCCCTGATGGCTGCTTTTCCCCGACCTTTGTGGCCCCGCAAAAGGGACTGAACGATATGAGTGCTAAAGCCTACCTGGAAGCGAACAAAGACCGCTTTTTAGACGAACTACTGGACCTGCTGCGCATACCCAGCGTAAGTGCCCGCAGCGAACACAAAGCTGACATGCTGGCCTGCGCCGAGGCTGTAAAAGCCCGCCTGCTGGAAGCAGGTGCCGATACCGTGACCCTGTACCCCACCGATGGCCACCCGATAGTGTACGGCGAAAAAATAAGCGACCCCGGCAAGCCCACCGTGCTGGTATATGGCCACTACGATGTGCAGCCGGCCGACCCGCTGGAGCTGTGGCACAGCGGCCCCTTTGAGCCGGTGATAAAGGATGGCAAAATATTTGCCCGTGGCGCCTGCGACGATAAGGGCCAGTTTTATATGCACGTAAAAGCGCTGGAGTGCATGCGCCAGGCGGGTGAAATACCTACCAACATCAAATTTTTGATAGAAGGCGAAGAAGAAGTAGGCAGCCCGAACCTGGCCACGTTTGTAAAGGCCAATAAGGAACTGCTGAAATGCGATGTGATCCTCATCAGCGACACGGCCATGATAAGCCTGGACACGCCAAGCATAGATGTAGGGGTGCGTGGCCTGACCTACGTGGAAGTAGAAGTAACCGGCCCCAACCGCGACCTGCACAGTGGCGTGTACGGCGGCGCTGTGGCCAACCCGGCTACCATGCTGTGCCAAATGATAGCCAGCCTGCACGATGAAAACAATCACATTACCATCCCGGGCTTTTACGACGATGTGCTGGTAGCTACCGATGCCGAGCGGGCCAAGATGGCCGAAGCGCCGTTTGACGAAGCCGAGTTTAAAGCCGACCTGGGCGTGACCGATGTATGGGGTGAAAAAGGCTATAGCACCAACGAGCGGACGGGCATACGCCCTACCCTGGAAGTAAACGGCATCTGGGGCGGCTACACCGGCGAGGGTAGCAAAACAGTATTGCCATCGAAGGCATTTGCCAAAATAAGCTGCCGCCTGGTGCCCAACCAGAGCAGCCACAAAATAGAAGCCATGCTGATGGAACACCTGCAAAAAATAGCGCCGGCAGGTGTGCAGGTGGTAGTGCGGCCCCACCACGGTGGCGAGCCCTACGTAACGCCCATTGACAGCGTGCCATACCAGGCAGCGGCGGCCGCCATCCGCGATAGTTTTGGCAAAGACCCGATACCGGTGCGGGGTGGTGGCAGCATTCCTATCTGTGCCTTGTTTGAGCAAGAGCTGGGGGTAAAAATTGTATTCATGGGCTTTGGCCTCGACAGTGATAACCTGCACAGCCCCAACGAAAAATTCAATATCGAGAACTACTACAAGGGCATCGAAACCATTCCGGGTTTTCACCAGCACTTTGCGGAGATGATGAAGGGGTGATTGGGAATTAGTTAATTGGTTGATTAGGAATCAGGGATTAGGACGGCAGTACCTGATCCGAGATAGATAAAAAAAGCGAAGGAGTGATCCTTCGCTTTTTTGTTGCAATGACCGCAGGTTGTATTTATAATGCAGTCACCGACACCGGACAACCAACAACTGACAACCATTCACACCACGGCTGCCAGCACCGATTCGTACAGCGCTTCGTAGCGGGGCACTATCTGGTGAATGTCGAACTTACAAGCATGATCGAATGCTGCCTGCTTGAAGCGGCCGAGGGTTTCATCGTCTTTCAGGATGCTGATGGCATAATCGGCCATTTCATCGATATGGCCCACGGGTGCCATGTAGCCGGTCACGCCGTGTACGTTGATTTCTGGCAGGCCGCCGGCATTGCTGCTGAGCACGGGCACCCGGGCAGCCATGGCCTCCAGCGCACTCAGTCCAAAGCTTTCGTACTCGCTGGTGAGCAAAAACAAATCGCTGATGACCATGATGTCTTCCATTTGCTCCTGCTTGCCCACAAAGCGTACATCGTCGCAAATGTTCAATTCGCGGCTCAGCTCTTCGGCGGCATGGCGCTCGGGGCCATCGCCCACCATCATCAGCTTGGCCGGCAGGTGCTGCCGCACTTTGGCAAAAATGCGCACTACATCGTCTACCCTTTTCAGCTTTCGAAAGTTAGAAGCATGGATGAGGATACGTTCGCCATTGGGCGCCACCGCCTTTCTGAAAGCATCGATGGGCTTTTTAGAAAAGCGGGCTACATCCACAAAGTTGGTAATGACTTCGATGTCTTTTTTTACATGGAAGCTTTTGTAAGTTTCTTCTTTCAGGTTGTCTGACACGGCGGTGATGGCATCGCTTTCGTTGATGCTGAAAGTAACGACCGGCTCATAGGTTTTGTCTTTGCCTACCAGGGTAATATCGGTGCCGTGCAGGGTGGTAATGACCGGGAGGCGAATGCCATCGTTTTTGCGCAAAATTTGCCGGGCGATGTACGCACTTAGTGCATGTGGAATGGCGTAGTGCACATGTAGCAGGTCCAGCTTTTGATTGAGCACCACATCTACTATAGTGCTGGCCAGGGCCGACTCGTACGGCGGGTACTCAAACAGCGGGTAGGTGGTAATGCGCACCTCGTGGTAAAAAATATTGGCATTAAAAGCACTGAGGCGCACCGGCTGCCGGTAGGTAATGAAGTGCACCTGATGCCCTTTATTGGCCAGCGCCATGCCCAGCTCGGTAGCCAGCACACCGCTGCCGCCGAAAGTGGGATACAAAACGATTCCGATTCGCATGTTGGAGGTTGATACAAAGGAATAAGACGTGAAGTAACGATTATTTCGGCGCAAGGTTTGCCCAAAACTTGCCGGCAGTACCTGGTGCCCTTCTGGCAAAATGCATTTCGTTTTGGCTACCGGCTGGCTTACATTCGTTTGGTACCAAATCACCTGCCGTATGCGCCGTTTCGTCACCATTACCACCCTGGTCATTATTGTAGCTGCCATCGCCCTGTTTTGGTGGCGCTTCTACTTTGTATTTGGCGAAGGCGTAAAAGCTGGCGAACTCAACTTTGTGGTAAAGAAGGGCTACATTTTTAAAACCTGGGAAGGCCGCATGATACAAACCGGCTACAAAAGCCAGGTACCGGGCAGTGTGCAGAGCAATGAATTTGAGTTCAGCGTGACGGACGAAGCTATAGCCGAAAAACTAAAGTTGAGTGGTGGTAAAGTAGTAGAACTAGGCTATAAAGAATACCTGGGTGCAGTGCCCTGGCGAGGTCAAAGTAAGTATGTGGTAGATACCATCATTGCCATTCTTGACAAGCCAGGCCCGGCTTCACCCTATTAAAAACAGCACCGGCCTTTTGTGCAATGATGGAATGGCCGCAGTGCGCCATTCGCGGATGGTTTTAGTAACGACCCACTCGGTAGGTGCCGTAATATCGGCGGCGATGCACAGGCGGGTGCCGGGTGCGCATACCTGCAGCATGTCTTTCAACAGCTGATCATTGCGGTAAGGTGTTTCTATAAACAGCTGCGTTTGCTGCTGCTTGTGCACGGCTTCATCCAGCTGCTGCAGGCGGCGCCTTCGCTCGGCAGCATCTATCGGCAGGTAGCCATGAAAAGCAAACTGCTGCCCATTGAGCCCGCTGGCCATCAGCGCCAGCAAAATAGAACTGGGCCCCACCAGCGGCCGCACGGTAGCACCTGCCTGCTGTGCACGGGCTACCAGTAGCTGGCCGGGGTCGGCCACGCCGGGGCAGCCTGCCTCGCTAATGATGCCAATGGCAGACGCCTGCGTCATTTCGTTGGCAAATGCCTGCAATACATCGGCCTCGGCTTTGCCAATGGCATACCAGCGATAGTCGTCTATTACCATCTCACGCCACAGGCTCTTGAGGTAGCGGCGGGCCGTGCGTTCATTCTCCACAAAAAATACCTGGCACTGCTTTACAGCCTGCAGCACATACGCTGGTATAGGCTCGGTTACGCCCTCGTGCAGGTGACAGGGTATGAGGTAGATAGTGGGCACAACAGGGAATGATGAATGATGAATGATGAATGATGAATGATGAATGATGAATAAGAACGCTATAAAAAGCCAGCCTGCCCCCATACTAGGCAGAAACAGGCAGGCGCTGCTGGTGCAGGCTAATGGTAGCGGCCACCACGGCATAAGCCGGCGCCAGTACCCAGCCTGCAATGGGCACCAGGTGCATCAGGTAAAACACCATGCCATTGCCAATGGCCAGCCCCTTGTGCTGCCCTATAAACTGCATGCTGGCGCCGGCCGATAGCTTTTGGCGTTCGCAGCTATAATCGAGCATACTGAAGCCATAATAGTAGCACTCAATAAACAACGAAAGCAAGGGTGCCGCCCAGCCCACCAGCGGTACAAAGCTGAGGATGACCACTGCAATGAGATATACCGTTTGCCACAGTGTATTGCGCAGTGCCAGCCTGATGCCCCGCCACATATCTTTCAGCAGCTGCGGCCAGCTGAATGGAAACTCTTTCCCTTCCAGCAAGGTGGCTGTCTTTTCGCTGAGGTACGCAAACAGCGGCGAACCAATGATGAGCCACACATACTTGAACAACGAAAAGTAAAAAAGCAGCATGAGCAACGTGAGTACAAATTCGGCAAAGCTGACCAGAAAGCTGAGCCAGCCGCTGTTTACCCGATCGAGCCAGCTGCGAAGCCCGGTCACATGGTTCAGGTAAGCCACTGCTTCACTGGCGGTGTTCCAAAAAAAATACATGCTCACTGCAAACAACAGCATGTACAAAATGCCGGGTATCAGTATCCAACGCCACAGCCCATGCTTGCTAATGAAGCGGTGCGCTTTGCCGTACGACTCAATGGCAATGATAATTTCCTTCAACACGCTGCAACGATAGGCGAAAATGATATACGCCTGTCTGGCAATATTACAGCCGGCTCCGGATATTTACGCTATGCGCAAACTAGAGCCTGATTTTTACCTGCAGACGGATGTAACACAGATAGCCCGCCAGCTGCTGGGCAAGGTGCTGCACACCTGGCTGCAGGGGCAGCACTGCGCCGGCCGCATAGTAGAAACAGAAGCCTACGCCGGTGCTACCGACCGTGCCAGCCATGCGTATGGCCAGCGGCGCACCGCCCGTACCGAGGTGATGTACGCTGCTGGTGGTACCGCTTATGTGTACCTGTGCTATGGCATTCATCATTTGTTCAACGTAGTGACGCACCAGGCGGGTACGCCGCATGCAGTGCTCATCAGAGCCATAGAGCCACTGCTGGGCCAGGATACCATGAGCCGGCGGCGAGGGATGGTAGCTACCGATGTGCGGCTGGGCCGTGGCCCTGGCAGCGTTGCGCAGGCATTGGGTATACATACCGCACACAGCGGCTACAGCTTGCTGGGCCACGATATTTGGATAGCCGACGATGGGCATATTTATCCCGACAATGCGATACTGGCTACGCCCCGCATTGGCGTGGACTATGCCGGTGATGATGCCTTACTCCCCTATCGGTTTATTGTAAAAAACAGCCCCTCCATCAGCGGAACCAAACGCCAAAACAGCCATGCATGACGGCGCTTTTTAAAACCTGGGGCAATTGATACTGCGGTCAGTATCTTTTTTGTGAATGTAAATCAGCGACATCTCGAAGCCCCCGCGGCTGTTGCTGGCGGTACGCAGGCTGGATGCAGTTATGTCGTAACTCACTCCCATGCGCCAGCTGCCAAACTCAAGCCCCATGTAGGGTATAAGCGCATCGCCAAAGCGGTACCAGCTGCCCGCATAAAAAGTGGTGGGCCTATAGTCGAGGTCGTTGTTCAGGTTGAAGCCAATGGCAGCACCCACCACGGTTTCGCGGGCACCCGCCTGTGTTTGAAACAGCGCACTGGTATGCACGGTAGCACTGCCGCCCGATAGTGGCCAGTACACGCCACCATGAACAGTGTAACGCTGGTTCAAATCAAACAGCGCACCCCTGAAGCTTTCGCGGGGGCGGTTGATATGATACATCGAAGCACCGGCGTAGTAGTTTACATTGCCTTCAAATACACCAGAAAACAAAAGGCCGGCGTTCAGATCGAAATAGTTGATGTTGAGCAACTGCGGATCAAAAATTTCGGCCGTAATGCCTGTAAAGCCATCGCTGCGCAGCTGGTCGGCAAATCGGAGGTTGGTAGTATTCAGCCGTTTTTGGGCATAGGTGCCTTGAAAGCCAATGGCTACCGAGTGAAAGCCATCTTCATCGAGGCCCTTGCTGTAGCCTACGGAAAATGAATAGTAAGTGTTTTTAAGAACGCCATCAGCCTGCTCATCGGCAAAGGCCATGCCGCCAATAGCCAACCGGTCGGTTTCGGGTAGCCGTCCCGTCATGATCGGGGCATCTACGCTAACGGTGTAAGTGCGAAACGCATTGCTGATAGTAGGCCACTGGTTACGATAGTTGCCCGCTACCCGCATACTACCATCAAAGCGGCCCGTAAGAGCGGGGTTGAGGGTAAGCGGGCTGGCAAAAAACTGGCTGAAATGCGGATCCTGCGCCAGGGCGGATTGGCATATCATCAGGGTTAACAGCAGGGTCCGCCACTTATTCATGTATCAATCAGGTTGAGCGTTAGACTCCCGAATATAGCAATCCGATGCGCAGCCGCTTAAAAATGTTAGCCAGTTTAACAATTGAGCCCGTCCACTAGGACTGCATTTTGGGGCCGAATGCCAGATCGCCGGCGTCGCCCAAACCAGGTACAATGTACCCTTTCGCAGTCAATTCATCGTCTATATCGCCACACCAAATATGCACGTTGGGTGCCTGCCGCCGCACATACTCTATGCCCACCGTGCAGGCTATGGCGCATACAATATGAATAGCCAATGGCGATCCTTCACCCTGCAGTTCTTCTATCGTTTTCACCAGTGAGGCACCGGTGGCCAGCATGGGGTCGGCCAGTATCAGCACCCGCCCATCCAGTTCGGGGCAGCTTACGTACTCCAGGCTTATCTCAAAGCTGCCGTCGCGGTGGTGCTTGCGGTAGGCCGAAATGAAAGCATTGTCGGCCCGGTCGAAATAATTGAGCAAACCATTGTGCATGGGCACACCTGCCCGCAGTATACTGGCCAGCACCGGTTGCCTTTTCAATGCTACCGTTTGGGCTGTTCCCAGCGGCGTTTCCACTTCGCGGGTTTCCCATTCCAACCCTTTCGAAATTTCGTAGGCGGCTACCTCGGCTATCCGCTCCAGGTTGCGCCGAAAGCGCAGCCGATCGTGTTGAATGTTTACATCGCGTAGCTCAGCTACCCACACAGCTGCCAGGCTGTTTTGCTCACTCAGGTTGGTTACGGTTGCCATGGTGCAGTTTCGTTCGGCGCCAAAAGTAGCGCAATACGGCATGCCACGCCGCGCCTGCTTTGGCCCTGCTGGCGGCCGGTCCATTTCTTTTCCCCGTAGCTTCGCCGCCCATTCATTCATTCTATCACTTTGTCATGTTTTACCGTGCCATTGGCCTCATGAGCGGCTCCAGCCTCGATGGGCTCGATATTGCCTTTGTACAGCTCGAAGAAATCCGCGGACAGTGGAGCTTTCGCATTGATGCTGCCGAATGCCTGCCCTACTCCGCCGAGTGGCAGCAGCGCCTGCGCCAGGCTACTGAGCTGAGCGCCCTGGAGTATATGCGGCTACATGCCGATTATGGCCGTTACATTGGCCAGCAGGTCAACGAGTTCGTTGCCCGCCACCAGCTGCAGCACCAGGTGCAGCTCATCGCCAGCCATGGCCATACCAGCTTTCACGAGCCAGCCCGCCACATGACCGGCCAACTGGGCGATGGGGCGGCCATAGCAGCTGTTACCGGCATCAATGTGGTAAGCGACCTCCGTGCCATGGATATCGCCCTGGGCGGACAAGGCGCCCCCATTGTACCCATGGGCGAAAAACTGCTGCTCAGCCAATACCCGCTGCTGCTCAACCTGGGCGGCATTGCCAATATTTCGGCCAATATACCCGGCCAGTACCTGGCCTACGACATTTGCCCGGCCAACCGCGTACTAAACCTGCTGGCCCAGCAGGCCGGCCACGAGTACGATGCCGGCGGCGCCCTGGCAGCTACCGGATTTGTGCGGGATGAAGTACTGAGCCGCCTGAACCAACAAGCCTACTATAGCCAACCCTACCCCAAAAGCCTGGCCAACGATTTTGGTACCGATGTGCTGTATCCGCTGCTGCGGGCTGCCAACCTGAGTGTGCCCGATGCGCTGCGTACCATGGTTGAGCACATCGTCATCCAAACCACCCGCAGCGTGGGCAAGCTGCAGCCCCAGCTACCCGCTGCCGAAGCGCCGAGGCAACTGCTGGCTACTGGCGGCGGCGCATTCAACAGCTTCCTGATTGAGCGGCTGCAGGCCAGCCTGCGCCCTTTGCAGGTAGAAGTAGTGGTGCCCGATGCCCAACTGGTCAACTACAAAGAAGCGCTGGTAATGGCGCTGCTGGGCGTGCTGCGCTGGCGTGAAGAAAATACCGTGCTGCACAGCGTGACCGGTGCCAGCCGCAGCAGCATTGGCGGCGCCGTGTGGATCGGGCAGGATGCGTGACAGCGCTGTAGGTAAATCCATTCTTTTTTTGAAAAAAAGAAAGCCATGAACAGGGGCTGATGGGCAGTTGTGCTACGCCCGGCTGCAGTACGCCACCCTCTGGGCTCCGCTATCGCTGCGGTACTCCGCTGCGCTTCGTACTGGCCCCGCCTATTCTCCGTCGAGGCGGGGCCACCCGCCGGTCGGCGCAGCCCTTGGGCTGTTGTGCAGGGCCGGGCAAATCGCAGCTTCCGGCAGTACCTTGTGTTCCGTCACATGCGACCCCGCCGGGGTCGGTAGACCACAACATGCTGACCATGCTATAAACATGCGACCCCGC
>JALOMC010000420.1 GCA_025455665.1 Chitinophagaceae bacterium
GAGGTTTTCGCCCCGCCTGCTATCGGCCAATGTAAGAAAAAATGTGAGCGTAGGATGAAAGAGAGATGCTATCGGCCGTCAGTTCTTGTGCAAGGTTTGGCACCCTATGATGCCGGTACCATTGCATCAGCCTGCTGTTACGTTTCACCAGGTCAGCGGCATGTAGGCTGCTCAGTTTTTGAAGACATTGGCTGCAAAGTCGAAGTGGTTGCCGATCGGCCTCCGATACGCTGTTGCTGCCATTCATGCTGCACGCAGCATGCTGGCAGTGCGCCAATCCCAGCATATGCCCCGTTTCGTGTGTTATTGTCTTTAGCAGCCTGGTAAGTAGTTGTGGAGAAATGCTTTTGTGTACACCAGGCGGCTGAAGCCGATACCACGATGAAATACTGACCTGCCGATGGTAGGAGGCGAGGCCCATCACGAAGTTCCAACTGTCAGATGGGTAAAGATCGATACTGGTCACTCCGGCGGTGGCTGCTACCCCCGGTGCAGATAGTGGGTGCAAAACCTTGTCTAGTAACCAATCAGCCCGCCATTGAATTTGTCCCGATGCTCCGGTGCGAGTAAAGCCGGCAGGAGGGATAGTAGAATCCGGTGGCAATAGTTTTACCGGAAGCTGGAAGTACAGCTGCAAGTGTTCAGCTATCAGAGCTAGCAGCGTATCCGCCTTTGGATCGGGTGGGCCCACTAACAGCAATTGAATGGTTCGTCGTGAAGTATCACCCAGCACACTAGCGGCCCTGAATTGTTGAAGCGTCTGTTCCTTTTCAGGATGCACCTTTCGCCAACTACCAGGTGTGGTTGCAGAGAGTGGCTGGTCATTGCCTGCTAACAGCTGAATCGGACTAGTATTAGGCGTAGGTGGGCGGCAGGCCGACAACGCCCCGCCTAGTAAAATACCGTAGTAGAATTTCCGCATCACCGACATCTTGTCCTCAAGATGAAACAGATAGCTGTTTTGCACAGGGTAATATAAAAAAGCGCCCTACTGATCACAGCGGGGCGCTTTTTTTATAGAAATTATTGACCGGTATTTAGGCTACTGCCTTGTTTACCAGGTCGGCTGCTTCGCTCAGCAAGATGGCGCTTTGCACCTGCAGGCCGCTTTCGTCTATCAGTTTTTTGGCTTCCTCGGCATTGAATGGTTTTGTAGGCATCAATTACGCCCTGTGCCACGCGGTCGCAGCGTACAATGCCGCCAAAAATATTGATGAGGATAGCCTTTACCTTGGGGTCTTTCAGAATGATGCGGAAACCGGCTTCTACAGTTTGCGCATTGGCGCTGCCGCCTACATCTAAAAAGTTGGCAGGCTCACCACCACTCAGTTTAATCATATCCATGGTAGCCATGGCCAGGCCGGCACCATTTACCATGCAGCCTACGTTGCCGTCCAGCTTCACAAAGTTCAGGTTATACTGGCCTGCTTCTACTTCCGTCGGGTCTTCTTCGCTCACATCGCGGAGGGCTGCCAGGTCGGGATGGCGCATCAGGGCGTTCTCGTCCAGGTTCATCTTACAGTCTACCGCTATGATCTTGTCGTCGCTGGTTTTAAACAGCGGGTTGATTTCGAGCATGCCGCAATCGAGGCCCACATAAGCGCTGTACAGGTTGGTTACAAACTTCACACAGCTTTTAAATGCATCGCCGCTGAGGCCCAGGTTGAAAGCAATTTTGCGAGCCTGAAAGCCCTGCAAGCCACCGCCGGGGTGTACCCATTCTTTGAAGATTTTTTCGGGCGTTTTGTGGGCCACCTCTTCAATGTCCATCCCGCCTTCGGTGCTGTACATAATCACGTTTTGCCCCTTGGCACGGTCCAGCAAAATGCTCAGGTAAAACTCCTTTACCGGGTTGGGGCCGGGGTAGTACACATCCTGCGCCACCAGCACCTTGCTTACTTTTTTGCCCGCCGGGCCGGTTTGGATGGTCACCAGTGTATGGCCCAGAATGTTGCGGGCAATATTGGTCACATCTTCCAGGCTTTTGGCCACGGCCACGCCCCGCTGTTCGCTACCTTCTATTTTACCTTTCCCACGGCCGCCGGCGTGTATTTGCGCCTTGATTACCGCAAAACTGTTGTTGGTTTCGGTTTTAATCTGGCGGTAGGCATCTTCGGCAGCCATCACGCTTTCTACTGCATAACCTTCTTGCACCGGAACTTTGTACTTCTTCAGCAGTTCCTTGGCCTGGTACTCGTGTAAA
Source organism: Chitinophagaceae bacterium (assembly GCA_025455665.1). Classification (GTDB taxonomy): domain Bacteria; phylum Bacteroidota; class Bacteroidia; order Chitinophagales; family Chitinophagaceae; genus Phnomibacter. Next base: position 2,204 of record JALOMC010000420.1, read on the forward strand.
TTCATAGCGCACTCGATTTTTTTAGCCCGGCGAAGATAAGTGCCCGGGGCCTTCGAAACAGGGAGTATTTGCCCGCCCGGTAGCCGACCAAAATGGGTGGTGTAGGCTATTTCAAGAAAAATTTGCCATTTCGTTCCGGGCCCTATATTTGTTTTAACAATTTTTATTATTGTTGAACCAAAACTGACTGTTGTGGCCTACGAGCAAAGCGACAAAAAACCGGATAGTGTTTACAGCAAACGTATAAAAGCCGGCAAGCGCAGAACCTATTTTTTTGATGTGAGGGCAACCCGTGGCAACGATTACTTTCTCACCATCACCGAAAGCCGCAAGCGCTTCAACGAGGATGGCTACGATCGGCACAAGATTTTCCTGTACAAAGAAGATTTCAACAAGTTTATACGTGGCCTGAACGAGGCTGTCGACTTTGTAAAGACGGAACTGATGCCCAACTTCGATTTTGATGCCTTTAACCACGATGAGGCTGACGAAGAGGGCGGCGAGCTCCATGAGGCGCCGGCAGCCACCGCGGCTACCAGCAGCAGTGTCGCAGCGGCTAATGTGTCCCAGGAAATGCCGCCGCCAGGCAGCAACGGCCACTCGCTGGAAGATGTAGACAAATGGTAGATCGCCATTAGCCACAGCATGGCTACTGACATAAATAAAACAGCCGCTCCCCTTGCCGGGTGCGGCTGTTTTATTTGCAGGGCAAAAAGCCTGTAAATAGCTATAGTGCTTTCAGGCGGCTGATGGCTGCCTTGGGATCGGGGGCACGAAACACCGAATTGCCGGCCACCAGTACCGTAGCGCCAGCGGCTATCAGGTCGGCAGCGTTTTTGTCGCCCACGCCACCGTCTATTTCAATGTCTACCTGCAGGCCGCGGCTGTCGATGAGTTGGCGCAGCTGCTTCACTTTGTGCAGGGTGTGCGGTATAAAGGCCTGGCCACCAAAGCCGGGGTTTACACTCATCAGGCATACCAGGTCTATGTCGTGCAAAATATCTTCCAGCTGGCTGATGGGCGTGTGTGGGTTCACGGCCACGCCGGCCTTCATGCCCAGGCTTTTGATCTGCTGCACATTGCGGTGCAGGTGGGGGCAGGCCTCTATGTGCACGGTGAGTACATCGGCGCCGGCGGCCTTGAACTGCTCGGCGTAGCGCTCCGGCTCCAGTATCATCAGGTGCACATCAAAAGGCTTGCGGGTGGCTTTGCGCAGGCTTTCGATTCGTCAAACATTTTCAATTCGGCTTCGAGCCGGAGAAAATCGGCAGCCAGCAAAGAGGGAGCAATCAGCGCCATGAGACAAAGGCTTGAATAGATGGGAAAATAGGCCGCAAATGTAGCAGGAAGCAGCGCCTGCCAGCGGCGCTTTTTTTATTGCAGGCGGTCGAGGGCGGCCTGCGCCTCGGCAATGGCCGGATTGAGCAGCAGGCTGCGCTGGTAGGCTTTGATGGCCCCGGCTTTGTCGTCGGCGGCTTCGCGGCTTTTGCCCAGCCAGTACCAGGCATCGGCATTTTTGGTATCAATGTCGGTGAGGGTTTCAAAACTGCGGACGGCTTCGGAGTAGTTGCCTTCATCGTACCAGGCGTAGCCCTTTTCCAGGTGGGCTTCGGCAAAGGCATAATCGTATACAATGGTGCTATCGAACCAGCGGCGGGCCTGCGCATACTGCTGCCGGCTACTGTAGTAAATGCCGCGGATAAATGCCAGGCCGGTGCGCACCTGCGGGGTGCGGAAAGCTTGCCACACGCTGTCGGCAAAAGGCAGGGTGGCGGTATCACCCGCCTCGGCCATGGTATTGGCCAGGCTGAGGTACAGCGTAGGCTCGGCTGGCTGCAGGGCTATGTAGCTGCGGTAGGCAGCCTGTGCGGCGGCGTACTGCTTGCCGCTGCGCAGCAGGTCGGCTTTCACCAGCAGGTAAATGCTGTGGTCGGGGCCGGGGCGGCGCAGCAGGGTATCGCACCAGGCGGCGGCGCTGGCGTACTCGCCCCGGTTGGTCAGGGTGTCTATCAGGGCATCGGCCAGCAGGGCTGAGTCGGGGTACTGGCGCACGGCGGCCATCATGGCGGCCAGGGTACTATCGGTGCCGGTGCTGGCGGCCGGGGTAGTGGTGGCCGTTTTGTCGGCGGTGGACTGGCAGGCAGCCAGCGCCAGCAGCAGCGTGGCGGCTAAAAAACGGGTGAACATGCTGCAAAGAAATGGGCCTTCGGCGGCATGGCCAGCCGCTGCCCTGCGGGTGGGGAAAAGCCGGGCGCTGTACAACTGGCCAATGGCTGCCGGACTGACAGCAGTAGCTGGCCGCAGGG
>JALOMC010000421.1 GCA_025455665.1 Chitinophagaceae bacterium
CTATTTTCATGCCGATCCGCAGGGCGCTGCTTCGCACAGCTGGTGGCTGCAAAACGAAGACATGGCCCGCAGCATCGTCTTCATTGCCAACCAGCCCTCCCATGTGGTCATCGATGAATTCATGATTCACCCGCTGGAGCAGGACTACTAAGACAATCGTAGGCAGCCGATTTTGAGGTGCTCCAGCACTCCGCCGCCAGTAGCAGATGACAAAACACCAAAGGCAAAGCGCAGGATGGACGATACAAACGGCCCCGGGCAGTATCGGCTGCTATTGAAAAACAGGAGCAGTATCAATAAAAATTTTGACCATACTGGCTTGGCATTCCGTTTTATCACTGTTACGCAAGGTATCTGCACCATGCGGCCGTCTTTGCGGGTGTAGTCTATCAGCGCTTCAGCCGATAGGTGGTCATCTGTACCCAATACGTTCAAAAACGAGTGATCAAGGCCTTGAATACGATCCCAGAAATGCTGAATGCCTCCTATGATCTCATTGTTGCACTGCACAATCGGATTGTTGCCAAATTGTAGTTGGCAGTCTTCGGCCAAAAAGCTGCGATACCGTTCGCCATCCATCTGGTCCACGGCGGTGTATTTATCCTGCAACCATTGCAGTGCAGCGGCTGATACTTGCGAAAACTGTAGTTGATGGGTACGCATTTTCTGAGGATTGACCGGCTGGTAAGAAGCAAGCCAGCGTTTGGCTGACCAATGTAGAAAACATTTAGTACGCCGACTATGAAGGTTTTGTTTCCGCCGCCCGTGCGGGTCGCCACATGGGTCCTACGGCTATTATCAGCACCAGTGTATTGAAAAATACATTTGAAGGATGACCAGAAGCAGCCGATCCGGCACTATCGAATAAAAACCAGGTGATGATGCCAGCCAGCACCGCCTTCCGCGTTCCCTCGGGCGCCGCATCGTACACCCAGCGCCGCAGCAGCCACACGCACACGCCCCAACCCATCAAAAAGCCGCCAGTAAGCGCCGACAAAAAGCGGGTGCTGAGCGAATCGTAATGCTGCAATCCATCCAATGGCCAGCCCAAAAAATCGAGGGTGAAAGCAGCTGGCCAGGCAGTAGCCGGCATGCTACCTAAAAAAAAGACAGGACCAAACGACGCTATCACAATGGCCGTAATGCGCAGCCACGCTTTGTGGCCAGCTTGTGTTTGCAGGTGTTTCATACTTCAACTTTTGGCGGACGAAGCTAGCAGCCAGCGGCGGCTGGCAGTGTACGCCGCCGTACAATGGCCGCTCAGGCAAACGCAGCAGCTACTTGCTGCAGTTGGTTGAAGTATTGCTGCAGCCAAAGCCGATTGAACCGGCCGGGCTGCAGCTGCAGAAAAAAGTTTTCGATTGCCAGGCCAAACAAAGCCAGCAACTGTACTTCGGTCAGCTGAAGTTGCATATTGGCTTTCCAGATGCGAATAAAATCGGTACCGACCAACTCATTGCTGCGCTGCAGCGTGTGTGCCAGCAAAGGGTGCTCCTGCGCAAAGCGCAGCTGCCGGCTGAAAAACAAATCCGTCTCATGTTGCAGCAGCACGTCTATCAGTTCAGGATCGATGCGCTGCACCAGTCGCTCCCGGCCAGCCAGTAGTGTTACCTGCTGCAGGTGGTATTGCATCAGCCGCTCTGTAAACAGCTCTACGTCGGCAAAATGATGGTAAAATGAAGATTTGCTGATACCGGCCTGGCGGGCCATGGCCTCCACTTTCAGGCCTTGGAGCCCGGCCTGTGCAAAGCTGCTGTAGCCCGCCTGTATCCATTTATCGGCACTGGTCATCATGGCTGCAAAAGTAGGCCGTCTTTATTGGCCAATCATCAGCCGCGTTTGGCGGCCGATGCATGCTCCCATGCTGCTGCATGATTATCTTTCCTGCGGCCAACCTTTCTCTTATGAAAAAATACCTGATGATAAGCTGGTGCTGCCTCAGCTGTACCCTGCTGTATAGCCAGCCCGGCACCGTGCAGCTGCAGCAAGGCAGCATACGCTACGAAACACCACTACCATACGAAGCCATGCACATTGCCATGGCCCTGACAGATACCAATCTCTACAATGGGCAAATGAATGTGCATTTTGAATTGCTGGATACCAGCAGCGCCTATTACCGCGAAGTACAACAGAGGTTTGCCGCCTATCGGCAGCACCCGCTGGTGACAGCACTCAATGAAGCGCTGCGCAAAGACCTGCTGCGCTATGTACAAAACCTGAAGCTGGCCTACAACAGCCAGTGGGTGCAGCATCACCTGGAGGAGGCAAATGTGTACCCGTTTCCAATGCGCTTGCAATACCAATCGGGCAGCGTGGGGCGGCGCCTGTTGGAAAACTTTATTGAAACAGCGGGAGTACCCGCTTTTTTTGAAGCACACCGGCAGCAATATGAGCAGGGGCTGCAGCAGGTAATGGCCTATGCCAATGTGGCTGCGCAGCAAGCATGGCTGGAACAACAGTTCGATAGCCGCTACCAGCAGTATTTTATCATCGTCAGCCCGCTCATGGGTAGTACGCATTTTACCAACCGCTTCAGCATGGATAAAAAGGAGAGTTGCCTGATGTATGTGGCCGATGCCAAAGGGCATGGCACCCAGGCCGACCCAACCGAACAAGCCCGCTACCTGGGCAT
>JALOMC010000068.1 GCA_025455665.1 Chitinophagaceae bacterium
CTGTACCAGGCCCTGATTGGCCAGCCAGCTGGCTTTCAGGTTTTTGATGCTGATGGGCAGCAGCGGGGCACTGTTGTTGGCTACAAAGAAGGTGCTGAAACTTTCAACATCTGCTGTGATGACGTAGCCGCTGGCACCGAATACATCAACTGCATCTACCGCTATTGCGCTTGCCACACCACTAATAGCGGTTTGGCAAGTGTTGGTGTTGTTTTTGTAAATGCCCATTTTGTCTTTGTTCGTAACGCCGCTATTGAAACCGGCGGAGTTGCTGGCATTTTGCAAGGCAGTAAACTCGGCATTGGTGAGGTAGAAGCGGATACCGGCAGGGTTGCCAGGAGTTGGCTGCGTGCCGACAGAGATTGTGATATTGCGGTCGAGGTAGAGGCGTCGTGCGGCATCTTCTCGCACAGTACTGCCGTTTTTATAAACGCTGGCAGTGACGGCGCCAAGGTTGTTGCCACGTCCGTTTACTTCGGCGATGATGTTGCCCTCATCATCGGTAATGGGCACCCAAATATTATTGTTGTTGTTAGTTGCATTGATGGTCGCTCCCTGCAAAGTTTGGCAGCTATTGTTTGTAGCAGTACCAATTGGGATATACGATGGAATATTACTCTTACCAGCCACATCATTATAGCCAATAAATGTGTAGCGGATTACTTGACCTTCATCTGGGCTATTAACGGGGGTGGTAGAGGTGGGGCCAGATGTGCTGCCAGAGCCATCTATAGTAGCATATATTGTTCTTCCGTCCTCTCCGAATGCTATATCACGATAGCGGTTTAGTGTATGCAGTACAACCGCAGTATCAAAACCATCAATCGGTATAATTGAGTTACCATCTGCACTCAGTTTTTGGCGCATCAGAAACCCTTTTTTCAGTGAGGTTTGAATTATTGAGTTATTCCAGCCTGGAATGCGCCCAAGATTGTAGATGTCCATACCAGAAGGTGCAATGGAAGGCCACCCCTGATTGGATGGGTTGTTCAGATAGATGAACCTTACCGTATTTGGTGTAGCGTCCGGACCATTCGGGGCCGCAAAGTAGGAGTAGATTGGTGTCTTGTAGTTTGGGGTGTTGATAGAGTCTAGCACCTCACTAGTAATGATAGGTAGCACTGTTGGTATTGCAGGACTAAACGAGCCGTCTGGAAACCCGCTGAAATTTGGCCTTGATGCTCGGGCGTTGTTGTAGTTGCCGTCAAAAGCGTATCCTTGGATACCGGGGTGCCCATAGTTCTTGCCCCGCTCTAGGATATTTAATTCATCATCGCTGAATTGGCCATGTGATCCTGCGTAGAGTTTGCCATTGGCATACGCAAACCCTTGAATGTTTCTATGCCCTATATTCCAAACTGCACTTTGACCAACTACGGGGGCTTGGTTGTTGTAAGGGTTATTATTTGGGATCCACTGGTTGTAGTCAACAGAGCCTTGGTCTGCATCTGTATCTTTTTCCAAGTTGAAGCGAAGCACCTTCCCTTCGTAGGATTCAGTCCATTGAGCTTTCATAGTCCTTGCGGCGTTCCAAAATTGTCCTGATCCCATGTCGCCCGACGCATAGAAGAGGTAGTCAACGCCGTCGACAGGAGCAATGGTTAATCGACCACTGTTGTGATCATTACTGCCACGCAAGGTATCGATGATAATCTCAGGCGCCTCCAGTGCTTTGGTTGTAGCGTTGTAGGTGAACCGAACTATACTGTTATAGAATAGGTAGCCATTGACAAGTTCGCTTCCCACCGTTTGGTTTTGACCGACGTACTGACGTACATAAGCCACATACACGAAGTTTTTTGGGTTGGTCGCCGCTAAAAATCGAGGATGCAGTGCCATGCCCATCATGCCACCTTGGGGCCAAGGGTTCGCATTTACCGCAAAAGTTCGATTCAGAGTTGGAAACTGGGTTGCACCGCTCGCCAAATTGAGGATTACCCGACCAGAGTTTGCACTGTTCGGCGCAATTTTTCTGATTCTGTACTCTCTGTTTTCAGTTATCCAAAGTGAATCCTCGACGCCTTCATAAATGATTTCCCAGCCACCATTATTTGTGTTGCCAGTGGCGTCTACATCATACAAGGTTGTAGCTCTGAACACTTCTCTTGTACGAGTAGCTACCGGCTGAACTTGTGCAGTAGCTTTCAAATGAATAATTGCGGAAAGTACAAGCACGCTGCCAACCAGCAGCCGCCGCACAAATACCTGTTGCATGGGCAGTTAATTATTGGGTTAGAACTGAATTGTGCTAACAAATGGTTGCTCAGGGAACAGGATTTTGAAAGAAGTGCCGATAATGATCGGTACTCAAGGTGCTCATCTACGCAGATATATCTGCTGTCAAACCGACAGCAAGGTACCAAAATGCGTATTGACAAAAGTCAAAAAATAAAAAGTAGCTAAAATCGTAATGTTTAAAATACTGTCTTAAAGTTAGTTGTTCAAATTTGTCAAATGTCAAATTTATTCAGACATTCTTGTTCGTGTGGAAAACTCTGTACCTTTAACATGGACTTGGAGCGCTATGGCTGCTGGAACCAACCATAGCAACAAAGCTTCGGAATTCCAATCTCAATTCTTCTCCCTTTTCTCTTAAGCATGCCGGGCTGGAAACAGCTCACCTTTCAAAATCCGACGCCTGCGAACGTATTGGGTAATCGCAGCTGTGCATATATCTGCACAGGGCACAATTGGTCATCATACAAGCTGGAAATGTATGAACCTTGTGAAACGTTCTATATGGTTGTATTTGAGCTGCATGCTCGTGGCTGCCGATGCTATCGGACAGTTGGTAGGGGGTGATGTAAACAAACCTATCAACACCGTGTACTACATTGGCAACAACAATGTGGGCAGCTCTTCGCCGGTCTTTACGGTGACTGCGCCCACTACTTGCGCTGGTACCGGCACTGTACGTGTGCAGTGGAATGGCGGTACTACCGCAGCTTCTATTCGCCGGGTCGATATGCATGGAGGGCTTCGGTTTGTTGGCACACAAGCAACAGGCTCTGGTAACAACCTCAACAGCGGCAACAGCTTTACATTCAATTTTACAGGTTTACAACCTGGCACTTACACCTTCAGTCTTTCTCGTGATCCTATCGACGATAACCTGACCACTAATAACGTGGCAGCTGGGGCCGCCGATGATTGGGCCATCGGTAATTTTAATTCAATCGGCGACCAGCAGCGTTGTGCGGTCATAGGTGTGATCATTTTGCCCACCGCTGGCAATCTGCCAAACATCACGGCTACTGCGCAGGGTGCTTCTTCCTGCATCAGTTCGGTAGGAAGCGTTACCATCAGTGGCCTTACGCCGGGCACCACCTACGAAGTGGCTACTACGGTAGGCGGCAGTTATGTGTCTACCGGCCCCATTGGTGCCAGTGGCAATTTTGTCATCAATAATCTGTACCCCGGTATCTACCCGGTGAGGGTGCGCCTGCCGGGTACTACCTGCTACCGCGAATTGAACATTCAGGTACCCAGCCCGGCCGGTGTACCCTGTTTTACCACCGATGAGCTGATCGATTTTGCCCCCACTGGTACCAGCCTGATAGCCAACGGCCACTTTGGCACCACCGCAGCTACCATGCCTAGTTTGGCCAGTATCGCAGCTATTACCGACTATTCGTTGGTAGCCATTGGCAGCGGGCAGCCGCAAGATTCCCGGTATTCCATTGCCAGAAGTACCGACAATGCTGACAATGGTGGGGTCGCCTCCTTTACTTGGCGCCTGCGCAATTTGCAGTATCCCCGGCAAGGTCACCACATCTTTGCCTGCTTACAGTGGTCCAGAGATCATACTGGTTCGATTACCCAGGCCGATGGTACTGCCAATGGCTTCATGATGGTGGTAAATGCCAACTACCGAACCGACCGGGCACTGTATTTCTCAGGGCTCAACATGATTCAGGGGCGCACTTACCAGTTTTCGTTTTGGGCAAAAAACCTACAGCCCTTTATGCCCCGAAATAAGAACAACGCCACCGCCGATGGCGAACCTACCTACCAACCAATTGTGCCAAGGCTGGGCGTAGTGGTCAATGGAATTATTTATGACTATGCCGAGCTGGGCTATGTGGTAGAACCTGCCAGCTACGGCGCCAATACCTATCTGAACCAGATGGGCTGGGAGCAATTCAAAGTAAGATTTACAGCGCCGGTCAGTAATGCCAATTCCAATGTGGGTATTTACAATTTTCAACAAGGCGGATTTGGCAACGACTTTTTGCTGGATGATGTAGAACTGTATGAAGTAACACAGATAGGCGATAAAGTTTGGAATGACTTAGATGCCGATGGACGGCAAGATGCAAACGAGCCGGGTATGGCCAATGTAACCGTTACCTTGAATGACGCTACTGGTTTGCCCATTAAAACAACCGTGTCAGATGCGGCCGGCAACTACCGGTTTACCGTGCCGTACAACACCGCCAACTACTCGGTTACATTCATTCCTCCGCCCAACTATAGCTTTTCCCCGGCAGTGGGTACTGGTGCTACCGATAATACCGATAGTGACCCGAATGTGAATACTGGCACAACTGCGTTCTTCAGCCTGACTGCTGGTGCCAATCAGCTGAATATCGATTGCGGGCTGCGGTTCAATGCGCCTTCACCATTTGCTTCTATTGGCGATTTTGTGTGGATGGACACGAACAATAATGGAGTGCAGGATGCCGGCGAACCTGGTGCAGCAGATGTGGTGGTGTCGTTGTTTAATGCCAGCGATGTACTGGTAGGCTCCACCGTTACAGACGCCCGTGGCTTTTACCGATTCGATCGGGTGGTGCCTGGCCAATACCGCATTGGCGTAACGGCTCCTCCGGGTACCCTGCTTACAGCTAAAGATGCAGGTGGCAACGATAATGTTGACAGCGACTTGTTTCAGACAGGTGCCAACTCAGGAAGAACCGACCTTTTTATGGTGGCGGCTAATACAGCCATCCGTCACATAGATGCAGGCATTTATCTGGCGCCGCTTACCCGCCGCAGTATTGGCGATCTGGTATGGAATGATGTAGATGCTGATGGCATGCAGGATGCTGGCGAGCCCGGTTTGCCAAGTATCGAAGTTTTACTTTTCTGGGCAGGGGCCGATAATGTGGCTGGCAACGCCGATGACGTGTATGTTGCCACCCAGTTTACCGATGGGTTTGGCAACTACCAGTTTAATGATCTGAACGACCAGGTATACTACGTACAGGTAACTGCACCGGCCGGCTGGCAGTTTGTAGGTAAAAATCTGGCAGGCGGCAATATTTTCCGCGACAGCGATTTCAACCCGGCGAATGGCCGTTCAGATGCTGTTGATTTTAGTACCGGAGAAATCAATATTTACAGAGTGGATGCGGGCCTGCGGCTGGCTACACCGCCACCCTTCTGGGGGTCTATTGGCGATGTGGTATGGAACGACCTGGATTTTGACGGCGTGCAAGATGCCAACGAGCCACTGATGCCGGCTATAACCGTAACACTGTACAATAGCAGCGGCGCTGTGGTCAGTACCATGGCTACCGATAGTATCGGGCGGTACCGGTTTGTATTTGTGGCGCCCGGTACCTACAAGCTAGGATTCACCAATCTGCCCGATGGCTACTTGTTTACGCTGCAAGACCGTGGTGGAAACGATGGTGCCGATAGCGATGCCGATGAGCTGACCGGTGAGACAGCCAATTTCATTTTGAGCAGCGGTGCTACTAACCTGAGCTTTGATGCCGGCATCAGACAGGGTAAAAATCCGGGACGCGGCAGCGTTGGCAACTACGTTTGGATTGATTTGGATAATGATGGCCTGCAAGATGAAAACGAGACGGGTCTCTCGAACATTACCGTCACCCTACGCGAAGCAGGAGCCAATGGCACCATGGGCGATGGTGATGATATCACCTACAGCACTGTCACAAATGCTCTGGGCGAATTTTCCTTTACCAATTTGCCTTCCAGTTCTCGCTACCGGGTTGAGTTCGGCAATATCAATACATCCTGGTACGCCCTTTCGGGCAAAGACCTTGGTGGCAATGACGACTTGGATAGCGATGGCAATGCCTTTGTGGGATCAACATCTACCACCGATGTATTTGGCCTGGCCGAAGGCGAGCAAAAGCTAAATATCGCCCTGGGCCTGCGGTTGACCGCCAATAGCGACAAATTCATTGGCGACCGCGTATGGCTCGATCTGAATTCAAACGGTGTACAGGATGAAGTCAATCCGCGTGGCATACCGGGCGTAACGGTCGACCTGCTGGATGTATCGGGCAATTTGGTAACACAAAGCGGCCGCCTGCTGCAAACTACTACCAACCGTTTTGGGTATTACCGTTTCTATGGTTTGGGCAATGGCACTTATTTCCCCCGATTCAGCAATCTGCCTGCGGGCTTTCAGCTGGCACCGCTGGACCGTGGCGGCAACGATAACACTGATAGCGACGTAAATGGTGTGAATGGCCGTGTAACAGCGGGCCTGCCTGTGACCGATGTACTGCGTACCAACCTGACTGCCGACCTGGGCCTGGTACCAGTGGCCAACTATGTGGGCGACTACGTGTGGAACGACCTGGATGGCGACGGCCTGCAGGAAGCGGGTGAACCTCCGCTGGCTGGTGTTACCGTTACGCTATACAGCAGCACAGGTACCCCCATTGGGTCCACCGTTACAAATGCAGTAGGGCAGTACTACTTTTTCAATGTGCCACCGGGCTCTTATTACATGGGCTTTAGCACTTACCCCAGTGTGTTGGAGTTTACCCGCCAGGAAGCTGCACCCGCCAGCAATGGCTCCGATGTGAATCCGTCAACGGGATTAACCAGCGTATTTACCGTTGCTTCGGGACAAAGCAATGAGAGCATAGATGCAGGCATGCGGCAATCATTCATTGGCCGTGTAGGCGATTATGTTTGGGACGATTTCAACCAGGATGGCATTCAAGATGCCAATGAGCCGGGCTTGTCTGGCGTGAGCATCACGCTGATCAACCTGAGTACCGGGCAAACAATTGGCCAGGCGGTTACCCGGGGCAATGGGTACTTCCAATTCTTCACGGTGCCGGTAGAAGTGCCGCTACGTGCCATTTTTGCCAATATTCCGGGCGCCTTCAGCTTCACACTGCCCAATCAAGGCAATGGAACCAACGATAGCAAGGTGAACACCGTCGGCACTACCATTTCCGACTTCATGCTGCCATATGGCGCTGGCAATTACAATATCGATGCAGGTATCATTCGCCCCATTGTACTATCGGCTACCGGCTTTAGCCTGAGTGCTGTGCGCAGCGGCCAGCCTGTGAACCTGCGCTGGCAAACAGCTACCGAGCAGCATACGGCCCGCTTTGAAGTAGAACGCAGCACCGATGGCCGCCAATTTATGACCATTGCCAGCCTGCCGGCATCTGGCAATAGTACTCTGGTAAAATGGTACCAGTACCGCGATGGCATGGCGCCTGCCAGTAAACTTTTTTACCGTATCCGACTGATCAATAAAGATGGCTCCAGCAGTTTATCGAATGTGGCTACCGTGGAGGAAGTGGCTGCCAAAGTGAGCATCCAGGTGTACCCCAATCCGGTCAATTCAAACCTGTTTATCAACGTGAACAGCGCTGGCAAATACCGCGTAGACTGGCTGAATGCAAATGGCCAGGTGGTGCGCACCAGTCTGTTCGACACCGCCGAGAATGGAAACACCCTCATGATGCATCGTGGCACCCTGCCTGCTGGCATGTACCGCGTAGTGGTACAACCCTTGCAGGGGGCAGCGGGGCAGCAAACTTTCAGCATGATGCTACAGTAAAGCTGACCGGGGGCCAACGCCATGGCCCACCTATTGGAATGGGTAAAATGGAAACGGCTGCCTAGAAAGGCAGCCGTACTGTTGCAGTTAGTGTTGATCGACAATCTAAAAAGACCGTGTTCATTTTGAATATGCTGCACGGTTATAAATTTTTTTCTTTCAGAATAAATTGAAAGTTGAGAACTTGTAATTAGATTTGACACATGGAATTAGTAGAGGCAAGAAAGCAGTTTGTGGCCGCCTGGGGCAGCTTTGGCAGCAATTGGGGCATCAACCGGACGATGGCCCAAATACATGCGCTGCTGATGGTGACTACAAAACCGCTGGCTGCCGACGAAATCATGCAAGAGCTGACCATCAGCCGTGGCAATGCCAATATGAATATCCGGGAACTGATCAATTGGGGCCTGGTGGAAAGGGTAGTAGTTTCGGGGGAACGGCGGGAGTTTTTCGCCGCTGAAAAGGACATTTGGAAGGTAGCCCGCATCATTGTACGGGAACGCAAAAAGCGGGAACTGGAACCGATGATGCGTTTTTTGGAAAGCATTAGTGCGGTAGAAGGGGCAGAGGCCGATGTGGCTACGTTTGAAAAGACCATCAGCGATATCCGCCGATTTGGGCAGCAGGCCGATCAGGCCATGGAAACCATGCTGAAAGCCGACGAAAACTGGCTACTGGGCACCCTGCTCAAGCTCATGCGCTAAGGGCATTTTTTTTGATAAAAAGTTTCAATAAATCCTGAAAATATGAGAACTCTGATTTTTTTTCGAAAATTTGACCTTCTTGGGCAGGCTGCATTGATTGTTTCCTCGGTATTGGGCCTGGTGTTGCAGGCGGCTACCTGGGCCGGTGTTTCATGGTTTGCCCTGGGCGGCTGGCAGCTGCTAAGTGCCGGTGCCACGGCTATTTGGGGCCGGCAGCAGCCTACCCTGCGTAGCCGCCGCCGGTATGCCGCCATGCTGCTGGTGTTGGCCGGGTGGGGTTTGTTGTGCTTGTTTATTCCGCGCCTTACCATTTGGCTGCTACTGGCGCTGTTGGCGTCTCCATTATTGGCACTGTGGTACCTCTATCTGTCGGGTACCGAGCTGGCCCATTGGCAGCGTCGGCAGTTCATTCAGCTGCACTAGCCCGTTCACCTGTTTTCCTCACCTTATCAGCTTTTTGTTATGAACACTACGGAAGAACTCACCCTCTGCTACGATCAGGATTGCCCGCTGTGCGTTTGGTATTCGGGCTATTTTACAAGGCATGGCTATCTGCCGCCGTCGGCGGTGCAGCCGTTTGCACAGGTGCAGCCCGGCCGCCTGCCCTGGGTAGATGCACAGCGGATGTACAACGAGATACCCTTGCTGCAGCCGGCTACCCAGCAAGTGTTGTATGGCCCGCAGGCCCTGTTGCACATCATTGGCCGGCGCCACCCGCGGCTGGCCCGTTGG
>JALOMC010000422.1 GCA_025455665.1 Chitinophagaceae bacterium
GAAGGGTGGACCTACACATTTGGCGCAGCCCGTGGCAGCTACCGGGGGCAAATGTTTGCGGTCACTATCAGCAGCCGCTACTATCAAGGCCATAGCTACTTTGTAGCAACGGTACTAAGCGATAAGCAGTGGCTGGAAGATGCGCAGAGCTTCATGAACTCGGTACAGTTGACTGCTGACGCAGCAGGCAGATTGACGACAGTAGCGCCGCCTGCCAGTCCGAATGGTGGGCAAAACAAGATACCTACGCGGGGCCCGGTTACTACTCGCTTTGATGATGGTTGGGTGAGCACCTATGTGGGCCCCTATGTGCAGGTACTGAAAGATGATTTGGAAGTCTGGCTATTTCCCACCAACGACTCACTGGACAAGGCCGGCCGTGAGGCCAATCGATATGTAGAAGATAAATATTGGCGATACTCCGTCGATCGGTTTTTTGAGGTACAAAACATAGAAGAACGCAGCTGGCAAGTCACAGGCTCCGATAAAATGTTTGATGCAGAAGTCAGGAATCGGCAAACGGGCAAAGTGAGTTTTGTATCGATGCGGGTGGTGTGGAATAGTGGCAGGGCGCAGGTGGTTTTAGCATTTGCACCCGGCAAGCAGCGGATGTATAGCAGTGAGTTTGCCCGGTTTCAACCGTTTGAAGAAATGCTGGCCTATAACCGGTTTGCACCCACGGCATCATTGCTGCAGGGAAGCTGGCAAAGCTTTGAGAGCGGCACCACTGGCAGCTACAGCATCGCAGGTGGGTTTCAAGGGGGCAATGCAAAAATCAATTTGACTGACGGGTTCATTTTCAGAAAGGACGGCACCTATGAAAGCAAGCACGGTGTAACGAGAAATAATGGCACGATGAAGAGGAGTTATGAAGGGCAATACCGATTGAGCGGATCGATTGTTCAGTTGACAAACCGTGATAAAGAAGATCCGGGCGAAATGGAGTGCTGGCTGGAAGCCACAGAGGGTGGGCTGGCTTTGATGATGGTAAACAAGCGGTTTGCCGGACAGCGCTATAAGCTGTTGAGGATAGAGTAATCGACGGGCAGTATTCTGGCAAGAAGTGCAACTCTCATCGGAGAGCCGCCAACTTGTGCATTTTCCGAACATGTCCGATACCACTGAATGAAAAGTTTTATGAAAAATGCGGTTTTGTTTATTGTCGGGTTGTCTTTTCTGACGCAGTCTTTACAGGCGCAGCAGTACGACATATTCACGTATTCTTTGCCTGCCGGCTTTGTACAGTTACAAAAGGACCAGAAGATGCTGGCGCTGGAAAAGAAAGAAGGGAAAAATTACTGCCAGCTGGTAATTGGTGCAGCTGTGCATGCAGCCGGAGATGCTGCAGCCGACTTTGAGAGTAATTGGAATTTTTTTGCTCGAAATCCTCAACAAGGGGTAACGAATCCGGAAACAAGAGATACCGGCTCACTCAATAATTGGCACATGCTATTTGGCGCAGCCCGGGGAAAGTACAACGGGCAAACGTTTGCACTTTCGCTTAGCAGTTTCTCCAAAGCCAATATCAATTATTTTGTCGGTGCAGTATTTACCGATGAAAAATATATACCCGTGGTACAAGCGTTTATAGCAGGGGTATGGGCCGATGAAGCAAAGTTTGCTGCCAAGCAACCTCAACCAGCTGCTGGCGCAAACAATGCAAGTGTTACAAGCGCCATTGGTGCTGCCCGCCAGCCATTGTCCTCCACCTTGTTTAATGATGGGTGGAAGAGCACGGCCCATGATGATTACGTAAGCATTGAGAAGAATGGGGCAGAAGTAAGGCTCATTTTTCCTGACGCGGCATTGGATAAAAACCGGCCTTCAAACACTTCGGTGTTCGAGCCGCACTATTGGGATAACGTAGTACGGAAATACTATCAGATAAACGGCCAGGTAATCAACAGGGAAAAGCCACCCTATTCGTTGAATGAGTATGATATCTGGATAGCACCAGCTACTGATCTTGCTTCGGGCAAGGCCGGATATGTAGCCATGATGTTGAGCCCCAATAGCAGTGGTACGGTCGTGATGACGGTTTTTTCTGCTGAAACCGGATGTTTGGCTATAATAAGTTCAATGCAACTGCCAGTGATTTGGTAGGCGAATGGAAGAATTCGAGTGGCGCAGGAATTGAATATTACAATGTGTACACCGGCGCATCGGCCGGTATGGCTACGGCCCACGTCAGCGATCATTTTGTGTTTAGTAGCAACGGCACCTACACAAGCGAGCATACTGGCACGTCCAGCTTTCAGGGCTCATTAAAGCATGGCAAGAGTAATTATAATGGTGCTTATACCCTGCAAGATGGTACACTCATTTTAAGTGGCAGGGGAGGAAGCGATTCGGGCGAATTCACCTGCTATTTGGAGGCAGTGAAGGCGGGTGTTGTATTGCGGTTGGTAAACAAACAGCACACAGGCATTAATATGCTGCTGTGGAAGGTGAAGTAGCACCCGCCATTGGTTGGTTTGATGTTGAATCATTTTACAGGAGAAAATACTGTTATGAAAAAACTGGTAATACTGTGTGGGTGCTTTTTTCAAATGGCTGTGGCGTTGCAGGCACAAACAAAACCTGCCAAGGCGCCTACACCCAAAGAAATGGAAGCCATGCGGCGACAAATGCAGGAGCAACTGAACAAACTGACGCCAGAGCAGCGAAAGATGATGCAGGACATGGGGATAGAAGTGCCGGGTGTGCCCAACTTGGATAAGGCCGCTGCCATAGCCAATGCTCATCCGCAAACCCGCCCCGGCGGCGTTCCGCCACTGAACGCTGCAAAGATTGCCAGTGTGGCTCCTGTGCCGTCACCGGCTGCGTTGCCCGCTTTTGTGGGTCGCTTGCACCAGGCGGTGCAGGGCAGGCTACCGGCCGCTGCAGCAGCACAGGTGCGGCAGGTATTAAATACTTTAAAAGCCTATGGGGCCAATGCCAGTGAGACAGGGAAGGCTGCAGTTGGATTGTGGTTGAGCGGTCGCCCCGAAATGGCTGTACTGCTGGCAGGCGAGGCGTGCCTGGCCGATGCCAGCCTGGCCGAAAACATCAATAATTATGCAGCCATGTTGAATATGATGGGTGCCCAGCAACTGGCAGTGCCCTTGCTGCAATGCATCAATCAGCAGTATCCGGGTAATGCTACCATCCTTGCAAATATTGGTCAGGCGTGGTACGGTATGGGCGACATAAAAAAGGCCGACCGATATCTCGACAGTGCTATCCGCCGATTTCCGAAGCACAGCCAGGCCAACTACACAAAAAGTAAGATACAAGAGCAAAAAGGTGACAAGGCTGGTGCCGCCGAAAGCTTAAAGCGCAGCATGGAAACCGGGTATACCGATGAAAAAGCCAACGATTACAGGCGCCTTGGATATACAGATAATGGCGATGTAAGCTGGCCCCTGCATATCCCACAAGACCCGTTGGGCTTTCATAAATTCAACTGGCCGGCCTTTCCGGTAAGTGTAGAAGAGAGCGACCGGCTTGCGAAGGAGTGGGCAGATTTTTGGCAGCAGATGGAGACCCTGAGCGATGAATACAGGGTGCGGTCTGAGCAGCTGACGAAACAAGCGCAGGAAGCTGGTGCCAGCAAGCTGCAAAAAGATTTCAAGGCCTTTATGAGCGGTGCTGATATAATGACCGATGGGCCTTTGAGTGCCCGTGCCGCCCGAAAGCTCAGCTATTTACTCGATGATAAGGATGGAGGGCTGTTTTATCAGATACAGGCAGCTACCGATGCACTCATGGCTTTGCCCGAACGGCTGGCGGTATTTGATTCGGCACGTGCACAGGCCCTTCGGCAGTTGGATGAACTGAAGTGCCAGGCCGGCGAAGGCAGCAGGGCTACCGACAAGGAACGTTGCTGCCAGATAACAGACGAGGCCAACAATCAGTGGTTGGCAGCCAGCAACGGCCTCATAAGAGACACCTATTCAAAGGCGGTGGATGCGTACAAGCGGCTGTGGAATGCACAGGCTTATTTTCAGCAGTACAATATGGACGAGCCTGCGTTTGAGGCGCTAAAGGCACAACTGAAAGAGCAGTTTGTAGGCTCCATGGCAGCCTGCCGCCCCAACTTTGTGGGGCCGGCGCCCGATTGCAAAAAGGAAAAAGAAAATCCGTTTAAGAAACAACCATTGGCACAGTTTGACGATGTCAACTGCAAATACCAAAGCACACTCGATTTGAAAGTGCTCATCATTACCACCCATTGCAGCAAGATGACTACCAAAGTAGATGCCGGAAAATTCAAGTTCGAGTTTACCGAGGATTTGAACAAGAGCAATGGTAT
>JALOMC010000423.1 GCA_025455665.1 Chitinophagaceae bacterium
AAATAGTGAATTGATCAGGGTGGACGATGAGGCCCCGAGGGCAGGGTGTAATCGTCTTCATGGCAATTGCCGAAACTTTTTATCAGTGTTTCGTGGTGCTGTGCTGTGAGTGTGCAGCTGTCAGTTGGCTTTAGCCACAGATTCGCAGGTTACCTTTTGGTGCGCATTTTTTCGCCCGGGCTAACCAGGTGCAGCTTCAGCTGCTTTGCTGTCAGCCCTCCAGCGTTTCTGCTATAAAGGCGGTCATTTCGTCTTTGCCCAACCCTTTTTCGGCACTGGTCAAAAACATGGGTGGCAGGCCATCCCAGGTTTCTAGTAGTGTTTGTTGAAACAGCTGCACGTTCCGCTCCAGTCCGCCGGGCTTCATTTTGTCGCACTTGGTAAACGCCACTGCAAACGGAAGCTGCCATTCGCCCATTTGGTTGATGAATTCAATGTCTACTTTCTGGGGCTCGTGTCGGCTGTCTATCAGCACCATGGTGCAGCGCAGGTTTTCTCGCTTGCGCAGGTAGTTTTCTATCATGCTGCCCCAGCTTTTGCGTGTTTTCTGGCTGGTTTTGGCGTAGCCATATCCTGGCAGGTCTACCAGGTACCACTCCTGCCGCTGCTTTTTGCCGGTGCGGCTCACAATATTGAAGTGGTTGATCATTTGCGTTTTGCCGGGCGTGGCCGAAGTTTTGGCCAGTCGCTGATTGCCACACAGCATGTTGATGAGCGAACTTTTGCCCACATTGCTCCGGCCAATAAAGGCAAACTCAGGTCGGTCGGCCGGCGGGCATTGTGCCACATCGGGCTTGCTGATGAGGTAGCTGGCCTGTATAATTTGCATATCGGGCAAAAGTAGCCAATCGGCCGGGCTTGCAGTTGCCTTCATTTATCAGCTAAATTGGCCACCTTATTTTATGCGAGTAGTAGTACAACGAGTAGCCGAAGCCAGCGTGCAAGTAGATGGCGAGCTGATAGGCCAGATAGGCCACGGGCTGCTGGTGCTGGTAGGCATAGAAGATGCCGACACCGCCGAAGACCTTCAATGGCTGTGCGGCAAGCTGGTGAACCTGCGCATTTTTAATGACGCACAACAGGTACCTAACCTATCGGTAAAGGAGGTAGACGGCGATATCTTGCTGGTCAGCCAGTTTACCCTGCATGCCGCCACCAAAAAGGGAAACCGCCCTTCGTACATACGGGCCAGCAAGCCGGATAAGGCGCAGCCGATGTACGAGCAAATGATAGCACAACTGCAACTGGAACTGGGCAAACCCGTTGCCACCGGTCGCTTTGGGGCCGATATGAAAGTGAGACTGCTGAATGATGGCCCTGTTACTATCATCATAGATACCAAAAACAAAGATTTTTGATATGGAAGCACTGACGCTGCAAGCCGCACAAGAGCGGGTAGACGAATGGATTAAAACGGTGGGTGTACGCTACTTTGGCGAGCTGACCAACCTGGGCATCTTGATGGAAGAAGTGGGCGAACTGAGCCGGCTGATGGTGCGCCGATACGGCGAGCAAAGCTTCAAAGAAAGCGACAAAGGCAAGGAGCTGGCCGATGAAATGGCAGATGTATTGTGGGTGCTTATTTGCCTGGCCAACCAAACCGGCGTGAACCTGACCGCGGCACTGGAAAAGAATTTTGAAAAGAAGAACATACGTGATGCAGACCGTCACCGCAACAACGAAAAATTGAAGTAGTTTCCGAGGGTAAAAACTTCTGCTTGCGTATGAGTCAGATGAATGCTGTTCGCTTTCAGGCACTGGATGTATTTCGGGGCATGACTGTTTGCTTCATGATCATTGTAAACACGCCGGGCGATTGGTCGGTTACGTTTTCGCCCTTGCTGCATGCCAGCTGGCATGGCTTCACGCCTACCGATCTGGTGTTTCCCAGCTTTTTGTTTGCCGTGGGCAATGCCATGGCATTTGTGGCGGCCAGGTGGCCTGCTATGTCGCAGGCAGCAGTGCTAGCAGTGCTTAAAAAGATCGCAAAGCGTACCATTCTCATTTTTTTGCTTGGCTATCTCATGTACTGGTTCCCGTTTGTAAAGCACGAAGGCGGGCAGCTGATAGCAGCGCCATTTGGCGATACGCGGGTGTTTGGGGTGCTGCAGCGCATTGCGCTTTGCTATGGCATGGCAGCCCTGTTGTTTTACTACCTTAAGCCACGCACGGTGTACATACTGGCAGCCGCCGGCTTGCTGCTGTATTGGGGCCTGCTGTACTGGCTGGCGCCCGCCGGTGCCGATGCGCTGAACCTGCAGGGCAATGCCGTCCTGCGGGTAGATAAATGGTTGATAGGTGAAAGCCATATGTACAAGGGCGAGGGCATTCCGTTTGACCCGGAGGGACTGCTGAGCACTTTGCCGGCGCTGGCCAATACGGTAGCCGGGTTTGCAGCCGGGCGCTACATACAGCAGCAGGGCAAAAGCTATGAAGGACTGGCCAGGCTGCTGTTGTGGGGCTTTTTGCTGCTGTGCCTGGCCTATGCGTGGAATCTTGTTTTTCCTATCAATAAAAAATTGTGGACAAGCAGCTTTGTGCTGCATACGGTAGGCCTTGATCTGCTGGTGCTGGCCAGCATCATGTATATCATCGATTTCAAAGGGATCAACCGCTGGGCTGGCTTTTTTGAAGTGTTTGGTAAAAATCCATTGTTTATTTATCTGCTCAGCGAGC
Source organism: Chitinophagaceae bacterium (assembly GCA_025455665.1). Lineage (GTDB taxonomy): Bacteria > Bacteroidota > Bacteroidia > Chitinophagales > Chitinophagaceae > Phnomibacter. Next base: position 2,677 of record JALOMC010000423.1, read on the forward strand.
TGATCGCTATCCTGCTTTGGTTTTTTCAGCGCCCCGATGGTACACCCTACTATAGCTGGCTGTACAAGGCTGTATTTGAGCCGGCCGGCCCTTACATCGGTTCGTTGCTGTTTGCCCTGGCGGTGATGATGAGCTGTTGGCTATGTGGCTATGTGATGGATAAGCGACGCTGGTATGTGCGGGTATAGCAATGTGTTTTGCCGGGCAATGCTTTCCGCAGTCGTTTGGCAGCACACAAGGCATGCAGGCAGCGATGCCAGACGATACATTCATTTTTCACTTCTTTCAATGAAAGCCTTATGAAGCAAACGCACCGTTTATGGTTATGGTCGCTCACAGTGGCCCTGGGCGGTTTTTTGTTTGGGTTAGATGTAGCCGTTATTTCAGGCGCCGAACAAACGATCCAACAGTTGTGGCATTTGTCTGATGCTTTGCACGGGCTGGCCATTTCTATAGCGCTGTACGGAACGGTGGTGGGAGCTGGTACCGGCGGCTTTTTTGCCGATTGGCTGGGCCGCAAGCGAAGTTTGTTTTGGGTGGGGCTGTTCTTTTTGGTGTCGGCCGTGGGCAGTGCGCTGGCGCCCGATGTGTGGGTGTTCATGGCATTCAGGCTGCTGGGCGGCTTCGCCATCGGGGCCTCGTCTGTTATTGCGCCGCTCTACATTTCCGAAATAGCACCGGCTCACAAGCGGGGTCAGTTGGTGGCCCTGTTTCAGTTCAATATTGTATTTGGCATCTTGGTGGCGTATGTCAGCAATTACCTTTTTCAGGGTGCCGGCGATAATGATTGGCGCTGGATGCTGGGTATTGTAGGCATTCCCTCGCTGCTGTTTACCCTGCTGACGCTGCTGGTGAGCGAAAGCCCCCGCTGGCTGGCGCTGCGCAAAGGTGATGAAGCTGCTGCCCTGCAAGTGCTGCAACAAATAGATCCGGCTTCAGCTGCAGACACACTCAAGGCTATTGTCCATTCAAAGCAACCACAGGCAACCGGCGCTGTTCGTTTTTTTTCGGGGCGTTATCGCTGGCCTATTTTGCTGGCGTTTCTGCTGGCTTTTTTCAACCAGGCATCGGGCATCAATGCCATCATCTACTATGCCCCGCGGGTGTTTGAAATGGCGGGCCTCGCCAAGTCTTCAGCTTTTCTCAGTTCGGCAGGCATTGGCCTGGCCAATTTGATGTTTACCATGCTCGGCCTGGCGCTGATTGATAAGTTTGGCCGGCGGGTACTGATGTACATTGGCAGCATTGGCTACATTGTATCACTGGCGCTGATAGCACGGGCCTTTTACAGTGGCGACTACACCGGCATCACGGCATTTGTGTTTGCATTCATTGCGGCGCATGCTATAGGGCAGGGGGCTGTCATCTGGGTCTTCATCAGCGAAATTTTTCCCAACGAAGTGCGGGCTGCGGGTCAAAGCTTTGGCAGCCTGACGCATTGGGTGTTTGCAGCCGTAATAGCACAGGTATTTCCAATGCTGGCCTCGGCATTCGGGGGTGGCCCCATCTTTTTGTTTTTTACCGGCATGATGGTGTTGCAGCTGCTGTTTGTACGCTTTATGATGCCCGAAACA
>JALOMC010000069.1 GCA_025455665.1 Chitinophagaceae bacterium
TTGAGCTGTACCGGCAGGCAGGGTACAAAGCGGCCCAAAATGCCCTCGACGGCATGCATGGGAATGCTCCAGATGCGGAAGAAGCCCAGGATATGATCGATACGGAAAGCATCGAAATAAAGGCTCATTTGGTTGAAGCGCTGCTTCCACCACGCAAAGCCATCTTCCTGCATGCGCTGCCAGTTGTAGGTAGGAAAGCCCCAGTTTTGGCCCTTGATGGCAAAATCGTCGGGCGGGGCGCCGGCCTGCGCATCCATATTGTACAGCTCGGGCTGCTGCCAGGCGTCGCAGCTGTGGCGGTAAATGCCGATGGGGATATCGCCTTTTACTACCAGGCCCAGGCTGTGGGCGTAGTCTACAGCGGCTTTTAGCTGCAGGTGCAGGTGCCACTGTACAAACAGGTGGATGCCAACTTCGTCGAACTGCTTGCCCTTAGGTGAACAGAGCTTTTCTACCGCTTTTTCGTCGAACTGGCGGTGCGTTTTCCAGCTGTCAAACTCGGTGGTCTTGTATTTATCCCGCAGGTAGCAAAAAGCGGCGTAGGGCAGCAGCCAGTGCTTGTTTTCGGCCAGGTATTGCTGGTAGGCTTCATTGGCCAGCCACTCTTCTTTTTGGGCGGCGTACAGGGCTTTCAGGTATTGCCATTTCAGGGCCATCACGGCTTCGTAGTCTACGGCCGGCAGTGCGTTCAGCTCGGCTTTTTTGGCGGCGAGCCCTTTCAGCAGGGCAGCGTGTTTTTTGCCGGCTACGGCCTCCAGGTGGATGTACTGGGGGTGCATGGCAAAGGCCGAAATGGCTGCGTAGGGGTAGCTATCTGTCCAGGTGCCGGTGGCGCTGGTATCGTTTACCGGCAGCAGCTGCATTAGTTTCATACCTACCTGCTTGCTCCAGTCGGCCAGTTGGCGCAGGTCGTTGAACTCGCCCACGCCCAATCCCTGTGCACTGCGCAGGCTGAAAACCGGGATGGCCACTCCAGCGCGTTTGAACAGGTTGTTGGGCAGGCCGGCAAAGCCATCGTGCATAATGACCACTTGCTTTTTGACCATGCCATATAGCATGCGGTTGGGCCCGTCTTCGTACCGCACAAACTGCTTGAGGCGGGTATTGTACACCCCATATTTGTACGCCAGCGGAAAATTGGCTTTCGACAGATCGAGCGGCACCTCGTACCAGTGGCCTTCGCGGCGCATTACGATGCATTTGTCGCTTTCCCACAAGCCCAGGCTGGCATCGCTGCCCAGCAGGCACATGGTCTCGTCGGCACCCAGCAGCGGCGCTTTTATCCTGAATACGTGGTTTACACCCTTGGTGCTGCGGGCTTTTACTTTATCGCCGGCAAAGCTGAACAAGGTTTGCTGAAACGGTTGGGTGTAAAAGGCGTTTTCAAACTCGCCGGCATAGTTCCAATAGTCTACCACCTGCAGTTCATTGCCCCTGAAGCGGCTGATATCGATCTGGCGGTCGGTGGGCCATTCTACATGTTCGGTGCCGTCGGCATGGCGCAGAATGTATTTGTAGGTAAAAGCCGGGGTGTCGGCGGGTACATCAATGGCATCGTGCCACAGCTCATTATTGAGGTAATGGATGGGGCGGGCCTGTGCAGGATCGCCGTTGCCCAGCTCGGGAATATTGCCAGATACGTAGAAGGTTTGGCCGTAAGTACTGCTGAACCGCAGATAGAAATGAATCGTTATCATGCCGGCAAGGTTGAATCGTCAGAAGGATGTCTGCAAATGTAATGTAAAGGTTTTTACAATGTGTACAAACTACGCTAAGGGGGGCAGAAGATGGCTTTGTTAATTCGGGCCGGAGAAGCAATGTGGGGTGCCATGGCCGGATTGTTTCAGTTGGTTTGCCTTAGCTTCGCACCGATTTTTTTGAGACCGATCAAATCAGTTTGACCACCAAACAAATAGCTCACATGTCGTACGATGTAATTGTTTTGGGCAGTGGCCCCGGCGGATATCCTGCAGCCATCCGTGCCTCGCAACTGGGCAAAAAGGTTGCCATCATTGAAAAGGAAAGCCTGGGCGGTGTGTGCCTTAACTGGGGCTGCATACCCACCAAAGCGCTGCTGAAAAGTGCGCAGGTGTATGAGTACCTGAAGCATGCCAATGCATACGGCATTAATGCCACCGGCAGCCACGATTTTGACGCCGTAGTGAAGCGGAGCCGCGGCGTGGCCGACAAAATGAGCAAGGGCGTTCAGTTTTTGATGAAGAAGAACAAGATCGACGTGATTTTGGGCTTTGGCAAACTGGTAGCTGCCAACAAGATTGAGGTGACCGCAGCCGACGGTGGCAAGCAGGTGGTCGAAGGCAAAAACATCATCATAGCCACTGGTGGCCGTGCCCGCCAGCTGCCCAGCCTGCCAATAGATGGCCAGAAGGTGATAGGCTACCGCGAGGCCATGGTGCTACCGCAGCAGCCCAAAAGCATGATCATTGTAGGTAGCGGCGCCATTGGGGTAGAATTTGCCTATTTCTACAATAGCATGGGTACCAAAGTGACCATTGTGGAGTTTTTGCCCCGCATCGTACCGGTAGAGGACGAGGATGTTTCGAAAGAGCTGGAAAAGCAGTACAAGAAGAGCGGCATAAACATTATGACGAACGCCGAGGTAACCAAGGTAGACACCAGCGGCAGCGGCGTAAAGGCTACTGTAAAAACGAAAGAAGGCGAAACCGTACTGGAGGCCGACCTGGTGTTGAGCGCCGTAGGGGTGGTAGCCAATGTGGAAGGCATTGGCCTGGAAACCATTGGTGTAAAAACTGATAAGGGCAAGATTGTAGTGGACCAATACCAGCAATCATCGGTACCGGGTGTGTATGCCATTGGCGACTGCACGCCAGGCCAGGCACTGGCACACGTAGCCAGCAAAGAAGGCATTAATGCGGCTGAGCACATTGCCGGTCACAAGCCCGAGGCGATCGATTACAACAACATTCCGGGCTGTACCTACTGCACGCCCGAAATAGCCAGTGTGGGCTATACCGAAAACAAAGCCAAAGAAGCTGGATACGCTGTGAAGGTGGGCAAGTTTCCGTTTATGGCCAGCGGCAAAGCCAGCGCCGCCGGTAGTACCGAAGGCTTTGTAAAAGTGGTGTACGATGCCAAGTATGGCGAGCTGCTGGGTGTGCACATGATAGGTGCCAACGTAACGGAGATGATTGCTGAAGCGGTGGCTGCCCGCAAGCTGGAAACCACAGCGCATGAAATACTGAATGCCGTGCACCCGCACCCCACTATGAGCGAAGCCTTTAAGGAAGCTACAGCAGCTGCCTATGGCGAAGCCATTGATATTTAGTAGATGAATAACCGGGCGGCACGGTAGTGCCGCCGATATGGTTTGAATAGCAAAAGCCCACCATTTGGTGGGCTTTTGCTATGGCTTCATACGGGTTGTGTTATTTATACACAAAAAAAATTATATCACTCCGAAACATGTTAAAGCCCGAACAAAGCTTGCATTTATGAATTATTCGTATCACCTTTGATATGAATCTGTAGTTCACCTCCACTTACAAATCCCTAAACCGAAATCCGCCGGCCCCCAGCCGGCGGTACTTTTTTGGAAGCTACAGGTAACTGTACGTAATAATCGCCTCAAGCGTATTTTGCTTGTTTAGTATTTCTTCCTTGATTTTGAGGCCGCGACTGTCGTAGCTGTACCGGTAAGTACGGTATTGCTTGCTATTAGCCGGTACCGATAGCTGTCGGGCCACCAAGCCCTCGGCAGTGTATTCAAACACCAGATCGGGTAAAATACGCTGTGCTCGCTGATTGTAGCGGGCTACGTCCGTAAGCCTCAGCTGATCGTCGTAATAGTAATAATAGGTTTCCAGCAGGCGGGCACCCTTCCACCATTGTTCTTCGCCCGGCCGTCCATTCTCGGCCGCTACAAATACAATACGGGTGGTATCGGTATTGTTCTTTATGCGCAGCATGCTGGTGGGCTGTCCGCTACTGTTATAAGTATAAATGCGCTGTTCTTTCATGCTGAATTGCTGCAGTGTATCGCTCCCTTCTACTGCTATGCTTTGCAGCCAGCCGCTGGCGTTGTAGCTATAGCGGGTAGTACTACTAAAACTGCCCGATTGGTCAATTGTTTCCTGCAGCTTACCATTGGCATCAAACCGGCTTACCAACTCGGACCTGCCGGTGAAGTCGCTCAGGGTTTGGGTACTTAGTGTATTGGCAGCAAAGTCGGCACGCTGTTCAATAGAAAAGTTGTCTGGAATACTTCCATCAGCATTTCGGGCATTGGCGGTTATTGTTTTTACGCCGGCGGCTTTCAACTGCCGGAATTGTTGTTCGGTTTTTTGAGCAAACAGCAAATCCTGATAGAAATATTGTGCTTGGGTGCAAAGGGTGCCCGCCATGAGTACGAAAAGGGCAGCCAGTTTGCGCTGACATTGGCTGATCATGGGCCAAAAGTAAACCCGGGCAGTCGTTCATTTCCTGTTAATTAATCCACGGCAGTGGTGCAGCTATTTGTACTATTTTTCCGACTGCCAAAACGTTTCACTATTGTCACACGGTAAACTGCGAAAAGCCACCAACTGCCTGAACTGCGGAGCCGAAGTACAAGGCCGGTTTTGCCATGTATGCGGTCAGGAAAACATAGAACCAGCCGAAACCCTTTGGGGGCTCATTACTCATTTTGTATACGATATCACGCACTTCGACGGCAAGTTTTTCAGTACGCTGCGCTATTTGCTGTTTAGGCCGGCATTTTTGAGTATTGAGTATGTACGCGGTCGCCGGCATAGTTATCTGCATCCGATCAGGATGTATGTATTTACATCCGCCTTGTTTTTTTTCGTGTTTTTTGCTACCAAGCCAGCCCAGATAGATGACAGCAGCCCGGAAGTGACCGAGTACATGGCCCGTCGGTCTCAGTTGATACAGCGCTTATCGCTGGCTACCGATACAGCGCAGCAGCGGCTGTTGTCAGATTCGCTGAACAAGGCGGAGGCTGTGCTGATAGTAATGGAAGAGATAGGGATAGTAAAGTATGATAGCACCATTAGTAAGGAGCGGCGCCTGCAACTGGAGCCGCTGGTACAAAAGCGCCGTCCCCGTGTAAGTCTGGGTGCATCGGCCGATGGATTGACCAAGCAACAATACGATTCACTACAGCAGTCGTTGCCCGAAGCCCGGCGAGATGGCAGTATTCAGCGATGGCTGAAAGAAAAAACGATTCAGTTAAATGCAAAGTTTCAGTACCAGTCAGGTGGGGTAGTCAAAGTATTGATTGATAAATTTTTGCATTCTCTTCCAATCATGATGTTTATAAGCCTGCCCTTGGTAGCTGCTCTGATTGCCTTGCTTTATTGGAGCAGTAAAGAGCGAACATATGTACACATTGGCATCCTCGTGATTCACAACTATGTGGCGGTGTACGTTTTCACGCTGGTTACCATTTTGTTTTCCTGGCTGGCCGGCTTTTTCTGGTCAGACTTCTTCGGCGTATTGGCGGTTATTCTTTTCTTTTATTCGATTTTCTACCAATACAAGGCACTCCGAAATTTCTTTGGTCAGCGCAGGTTGAAAACAATGCTGAAGTACCTGGTGCTGTTGTTTTTCAGCTTTATTCTATTTGTGTTTCTTAGCATCATTTTTGTCATTAACTCACTGCTGCAAGTTTAGCAATATGACCATCGGAGAAAAGTTTGAACGCCTGCTGAAAATTATGGACGAGCTGCGTGAGCAGTGCCCATGGGATCGGAAGCAAACAATAGCCAGCCTGCGCCCGCTGACAATAGAGGAGCTGTATGAATTGGCCGATGCAGTGGTGGAAGAAGATTGGAAGGCCATTGGCGAAGAACTGGGTGATTTGTTATTGCATATTGCTTTTTACACCAGGCTGGCCCGGGAGCAAGGCCAGTTTGATATGGCTGTGGTGATAGATGGTATTTGCGAAAAGCTGATCAGCCGGCACCCGCACATTTATGGCGATGTAACGGTGAAAGATGAAGAGGAGGTAAAGCAGAATTGGGAAAAACTGAAGATGAAGGAGGGTAAAACCTCGGTATTGGCCGGGGTGCCCAATAGCTTGCCGGCCATTGTAAAAGCCTGGCGCATGCAGGAAAAGGCAAAAAAGGTAGGCTTTGAATGGGAGAACAAGGCTGATGTATGGAAGAAGGTAGTAGAGGAAATGGACGAACTACAGGACGCAGAAAAGGCCGGTGAGCAGGCGCATATCGAAGAGGAGTTCGGCGACTTGCTATTCAGCCTGGTGAACTATGCCCGGTTTATTGGCGTCGATCCTGAGTTGGCGCTGGAAAAGACAAATCGGAAATTTCGGGAAAGGTTTATGCGCATGGAGGCAACGGCGCTGGCATCGCAGCGCAATCTGGCCGACATGACCCTGCAGGAAATGGATGAGATTTGGAATAGCATCAAAAAGCAGGATGTTTGAAACGACCGGGGCTGATATCGCTGTTGGTAAAATACCTGCTTTGGCTACTGGCAGCTGGCTGGGTGTTTTCGCTTTCGGTCATCGTTAATAATTTTTATGAGCAGCGAAATGCATACCCATCGCTGCACGAGGCCTACCAGCAGCATTTGCGCCGGCAGGAGGCTTCTTTCAACCAGTTTTTGACCGAGGAAAGATCTTTATTGGATAGAATAGTGCAGGGCCGGCATACCCGTCAGGATTTGCAGACAATGCAGGCCATGCCGTTTGCCATCTATCTGTTTGAGGATGTACGTGGAGCCGCCCCTTTTTTTTGGAGCAGCAACGATGTAGAGCCGGCCAATTGGATGGCCGATGTAGGCGAAACCGGCCAGCTGTTCAAGTACGGAAATGGCTATTACGAAGTATTGCTGCAGCGTACCAACCTCGGCGGCCGTGCTATCAAAGTAGTAGGGCTGCTGCAGGTGTACCGTGAGTATTTTATAGACAATGCCCGCCTTCGAAAAGGTTTTCCCGGATTTCCCGGACTGGATGGGCGCATGGCTTTTAGTACACAGCCTACCGCCTACGAAATAGAAGGCCTGAAGGGGCAAACGCTTTTTTACATGCAGCCCATTACTGAGCAGCCCATACGGTTGTTTTCGTGGGTTTCTTTCAGTATCGATTTTGTCACTTTGCTCCTGCTCATTTTGCTGGTGAGCCATATTGCGCACAGCATAATACGGCAAGGTGCTGTTATGCAGGGTTTTTTGGTGTTTTTTACCGGCTTCATCCTGTTGTGGTTTTGTATACGGCAGCTGGGGTTCCCTATCAATTTGGGGCAGTTTGGCTGGTTGGAGCAAAGCGAGTCGTTTGCCTTGCCTCCACTGGGTTTGCTCAAGCTATTACAGAATTCGCTGTTTGTGTTTTGGATGGGCTTGTTTTTGACCATGCAGGCGCAGCAGGTGGGTGCTATGCTTACGGGGCTCAACTACAAAATGAAAGCTTTCATAGCTGCTATGTTGGCGGCTGCTACCATTACCATTCATTTTGGCGTGGTAGAAAAGCTTTGTCAGCTATACCTCAGCTCGTCGGTTGCTTTCGATTTCAACAATTTTTTCAGCCTCGACTACACCACCATTCTGGCCTTTCTGGTGTTGTTTTTAATGGTGCTGGCGCACCTGATGCTTGTCCGGTTTTTTGCCCGCTCCATTTTATTCATTACCGCGGGCAATATCAGGTTTGTATTACTGGTCATTTTGCTGGGGGGGCTGCTTACACTTTCCGTGGGCTGGTTTCTCCAGTTCAAGTTGCAGTTGCTGTTCAGCATGCTGTGGTTATTACTGATTACATGGTTCATCTGTCGTTATCCGCGACCTGCGTTTCCGGTATCTACCGGCCGGCTGGTTACCTGGCTGTTTGTGTATTCGCTTAGCATCGGGGTACTGTTGGTCAATTTATCGTCGGCTCGCCTGCGCAGCCGTATCAACGAAATTGGTAAATCGCTGCTGATGCAAAATGACCAGACCAGCGAGTATCTCGTCAGGTTTGCGTCGGGTGGTATCAGGCGTATCAACTGGCCTATGCTGATGGAGGAGGCGAAAGACACTGCCCGAAGCACCGCCCTTCGCGACTCACTGGTGCAGCGCCACTTCAGCGGCTATCTCAGCAGGTTCGTTACCCGCATTTACTTTTTCGATGCGCAGCGGCAGCCCATCAACAATCCCGGTCCGGAATCATTTGCTGCCCTCAACACGTTGTTTCAGGCCAATCCGAAAGAAGAGGGGTACCCCTGGGTGGCTTCATTTGAAGAAGCATTCGATCGGTTTGGATATATCATGCAGTTCGAGGTGAAAAGCCCCGATGGTAGTGATAGTCCGGCTTATGTGTTTGTAACCACCCGATCGGTAGTACTACGAAATGCGCTGCTGGCACCTGAATTGTTCCGGCAAATACAGGACTTTGCGGTGGATTTGCCGCCAGGTTTCAGCTATGCATGGTACCGTGACCAGCGGCTGGTAGAACAGTATCGCAATTACCCTTTTCCATCGGTGTTGCCGCAGGGAGCACAGTTTCGCACCTCGGTATGGAATCGGGATTCGGACGACGCCTACGAAACATGGATTAATGCCGGCGAAAGCAGCGTGCTGGCGGTGGCAGGGCAGCGCAAACTGCTGTTGGGAATGGTATCCATGGTGGCCTATTTGTTTGGCGCCTTCCTGACGCTGTTTCTCATTTTACGCATGCTGGGGGCCTTTACGCAAAACCGGCTTTTCGAGTCGGGTATTTTCCGGCCTGTTGCATTTACCATCCAGGCACAAATCAGGGTCACCATCATTTCCATTCTGGCTGTTTCGTTTGTAATAGTGGCCTACATCACCATCCGGTTTTTTATAAACCAATACAGCAACAACAACGAAGAGCGACTGGCAAAGAATGCTGCCTCCGCATCGCAGGTGCTGACACAACGCCTGCCCGAAAACCTTGGTACTTACGATCCGGCGGGCCGCACCGCAGTGGCCGAGCCCGAACTGCAGCGGCTGGCCAGCAACCTCGATATTGATATCAACTTCTATGATTCGTCGGGCCTTCTGATGGCCAGTACACAAAACGTACTGTTTTTAAAAGAAGTGATCAGCAATCGGATGAATCCGATGGCATTCTACCAGCTTACGAAAGGCAGGCTGCATCGTTACATCGAAAAC
>JALOMC010000070.1 GCA_025455665.1 Chitinophagaceae bacterium
GATAAAAAGACTTCTTGCTTTGCCGCATCGTAAATGGCGAATGCCCACATACCGTTGAATCGCTGCACACAGTTCGCCCCCCAGGCGTGGTAGGCCGCCAGAATAACCTCGGTGTCTGAACTGGATAAGAACTGATACCCCAACTTGACCAGCTCGGCTTGTAGCTCGATATAATTATAAATCTCGCCGTTGTAGGTGATGGTAAGGCCAAAGCGGGTCATGGGTTGCGCACCAGTGGGCGATAGGTCGATAATAGCCAGGCGGCGATGGCCGAAGCCCACGCCACCATCGATGAAAAAACCTTCGCCATCAGGGCCGCGGTGGGCGATGGCATCTGTCATTTTCTTCAGGTCCGATTGTTCTACCGGCTTCCCGTCAAAATGAATAATGCCTGCTATACCGCACATACTGCTTACTTTATTTCCTGGGCGTGGGCCGCATTTTGCGGTACCCGCTGGCTTTTAGCGTACTGCATTTACCACCGAAATGATCATCGTAGCCAAGGTGGCCGAAATAGACGAAATCGCAATCCACTCTGCTGTCGTTAGTCCCTTTTTGCCCTCTCTTTCTTTGGATGGTACAAATACTTCGCTTCGCGGTGTTACTATCGGATACGATTTGAAAAACAAAAAGCGCTTGACTGGTATTGCTCGTCCATCGGGGTAAATCACAAACGTTTTTGACTTGCGTGCTGCAGTGGTGTAGCTACCTGACTCACGAATGTATTTACGGGCGCTGGTACCTTCTGCAAAGGGCAATAACCCAGGACGATAAACCTCGCCGGACACCCGCACCAAATTGCTGGCCCTTGCCACTTCTATATAATCACCATCTTCCAAAATCAGATCTTCTGGCCCGCCAGGATTTGCCTTGATTCTTTCTACGTTTACGCTCAAAAAGTCGATTTCCTTCAACATTTGTTCACGAAGCTCCGGATTGCTCATCAGGCTGTCGCGGCTCACATCCAGCAATCGCTCCATTATCAGCTGCCGCTCAGTAGCCGAGAGACTATAGTTGGCCGCCCTCTTAATCAGTATAGCCGAAGAATCGGCACTACCCTTGAAACCACCTGCTCTTTGCAGAAGCTGCGAGATAGTTTCCTTTGAATTTTCAAGCGAGTAGCGGCCCGGGCTCAGCACTTGCCCCTCTACAACTACCGAACGCTGGCGCTCAAAGTTGCCCCGGTTACGAATCAGCACCAGATCGAACGGCTTCAACACTTCATTGGCCCCGGCACTGGCCAGGCCGGCCGACAGGTCTACTTTTATCAGTTCGCTTTGCCGGTAGGCATCGGTGTTTACATCTACTTCAGGCATGCGCCGGGCAATCTCAACATTGGCTTTGTCAGCCCCTTCAGCAAATCCGCCCGATAACTGAATCACATCACGCAAGGTCAGCCCTTCGCGGTAGGCCAGGCTGCCGGGCGCACGCACAGCTCCCTGCACATCTACTACTTGCTGGTCACGCAGATCGAACAGTGAACTGATTGTAACAATGTCTTCGCGTACAAGGCCGATTGCCTCCTTTCCGGTAAGCACCCCACTTACATCAAATGAAACGCTGGCAGCCGATAAATCATCCTTAAGGCGGGCAATGATGCCCCGGGCTTTGAATGCATCGGGACGCAAACCACCCGCTAACTCAATCAATTGCTTCAACTGCATACCAGGCTTCAACTCATAATCACCCGGCCTGTACACCGCCCCACGTACCGTTACCCGGTTATTAAATCTGTTCAGGGCTTTGCCCACCCGCATTACATCGCCTGAGCGTGGCAAGAAACTGCCCATCTGATCGGCAGGCACATCGGCCAGCAGGCGGCCCGTGTCAGAAATGCGCATCAACTTGACACTGGCACGAAACGCACTATCAGAAAACCCGCCACAATAGGTCATGAGCTGGTCCAACGATTCATTGGCCAACATCTCAAATTTACCGGGCCGACGCACTTCTCCTTCTACAGTTACCCGCATTTGGTAGTAGGGAATCACCACTACGTCCTGATCTTGCAGCAGCACATTGTCTTTTCGATCGCCGCGAAGCAAAAAGCTGTACAGATCAATCTGACGGCGTTGGCTTCCCCGTACCAGTTCTATTTTTCTAAAGCTACCATTGCCCGAAGGGCCGCCACATAAATAAAGCAAATTGAACAAGGTGCTGAGCGAACTGATGTTATAAGTACCAGGCTTGGTGGCCTGTCCTATCACCGTTACACCAATTGTTCTGATTTTGCTGAGCGTGGTTTGCACCTTGGTTTGGCCTGTGCCAATGGCTCTGTAGATGGTAGCGGCCATGCGAGACCGGATGCGGCTGGCAGCTTCTTCTACACTCAGCCCGAGTACTGCCAGCGGGCCCACATTCTGAATGTATATGTTGCCTTCGGCACTTACCGGCAGCCGATAGGTTTGCTCGCTGTAGCCATATACCTGTACCGTTAGTTCATCGCCGGGGCCCAGCGTGTAGCTGGCAGGCGTGGCTATTCGGTAGTTAGGCTCAAATACGCTGCTTACTTCCGAAAAAAGTTCGGATCCGAAGATGGAAGAATCCCGAAGCACGGGCTTCATGGCAGGTCGGGCAGCCTCCTCCGACTCGGCTTTCTGAATCTCCGGCTTCCCGTCTTTTGAAGTGCCCGGCGGCGGCATTGTCTGCCCTGCGTTTGTTTTAACGCCTGCATTCAGCTTTGTCAATCGTTCTTTCAGCTTCTGCAGCTGGTCGGCGGGCAGGCCGCGCTGGGTAGCCATGGCAAACAGTTGTTCATCTGATAGGCCTGTGCCTTTGGCCTTGGTGTAATAAGATCGAATCTCGTCGTCAGACAAAGCAGCTATGTCTACATTGCGCAGGTTATCGGCATTCAGCGTTTGGGCTATAGCCGGGCCTGTACTCAGGCCTACTACTACCAGCAGCAAAAACAAACTTTTGAATTTCATGCAGGAGAAGCGGATGTGAGATGGTTGTAGATGGCGGGAGATACAAAAAACCACCCGCTCACCCGGCAAATATAGGGCTAATGCGACACCACCTCGGGACGCTGAAGCGTGGGCGCCGGCGACCGTCCGGCCAGCGAATAAATTCGCTCAATGGCCTCCACAGTAGCAGCGGCCTCCTCTATCGAGTTGATCATTTGCCCATTTCCTGCCAGTACCATCAGCAGGTTTCGGTACACTTCCGGGTGATTACTCATGCTACCGGTGTAGCTGCCGTATTGGTTGGGCGGATTGCCGGCGGGCAGGCCCGATACCGGCTCCCCTTCCAGCGACTGGTAATCCAATTCATTCAGATACTGTCCGCCAATTTTAATAGTGCCTTTTTCGCCAAAAATGGCAATGGAACCTTCCATATTATGCCTGTAAGCATTGACCGTGTAGTGAATGCCAAGCAATGCTCCGCTTTCAAAACGTCCGGTGACAATGCCGGTATCTTCAAACTCCATACTTTGAGTATGCCCCAGGTTTTGCAGGCAGGCATGCTCAGGTACAAAAGGCCCGAAAAACCAGACCAACAGATCGATAAAATGACTGAACTGGGTGAAAAGCGTGCCACCATCCAGCTCCAGCGTGCCCTTCCAGCTTTTTTCGTAGTAGTCAGCAGGCCGGTTCCAAAAGCCATTAAGCTGTACGCTGTAGATCTGGCCCAGCCGCCCTTCTTGCAATAGCTGCTTTACTGCTTGTACCGGCGGATTAAACCGGTTTTGCTTCACTACCCACAAGTGCCGAGCGGCTTTACGGGCCACGGTCATCATCTCACGGGCATCGGCCATGGTTAGTGCCATCGGCTTTTCGCACAATACATGGCAGCCTGCCCGCAGGGCAGCGATGCTTTGTGCAGCGTGCAGGCCATTGGGCGTACAAATAACTGCTACATCTATATTGCCTTGTAGCTCTTGCCACAGCCGGTCGGCACAGGCAAAGGGCAATGCAGCATGCCGTTTTGCCAATTGGCGGCATTTTTCTTCGTCTATATCGCACACCGCTACCAATGCCCCCATACTGGCCATAATATCCGCATGGCGCTGGCCAATGCGGCCGCAGCCTATCAGGGCAAAACGAAGGGGTGGGTTCATAGGCTCAGGTTCTCGTTCACAGCTACGCAGCTAAGGTAGGGGGTAAAAGCGCTAGGGCGTGCACCCGTTGATTATTTCAACCTTTGCAGGTATTGGCCGTAACCGCTTTTTGCCAGCTGCCTACCTAACTCGTCCAGCTGTGCCTTGTCGATGAACCCTTTGCGCCATGCTACTTCTTCTATACAGCCAATTTTCAGGCCCTGCCGCTTCTCTATTACGCTCACAAACTCCGTAGCATCGTGCAGACTATCGAAGGTACCGGTGTCCAGCCAGGCGGTGCCGCGGTCCATTACACCCACTTTCAGGCGTCCACGTTTCAGGTACTCGTTGTTTACATCCGTTATTTCGTACTCGCCACGGGCCGATGGCTGAATGTTGGCAGCAATACTCACCACTTCGTTGTCGTAGAAATAAAGGCCGGGTACCGCATAATTGCTTTTGGGCTGCTGTGGCTTCTCTTCTATGCTAATGGCTTTGAAATGAGCATCAAACTCTACCACGCCATACCGCTCCGGATCACTCACTTCGTAGGCAAACACGGCAGCGCCATCCACATCATTGAAGCTCTCCAGCAGCTTACTAAAACCGCTACCATAAAAAATATTGTCGCCCAAAATGAGGCACACTTTATCGCTGCCCACAAAGTCGGCTCCTATTACAAATGCCTGTGCCAGCCCATTAGGGATGGCCTGTACTGCATATTCAAAACGGCATCCTACCTGACTGCCATCACCCAGCAAGCGCACAAACTGGCTTTGGTCTTCAGGCGTGGTAATGATGAGGATTTCGCGGATGCCAGCCAGCATCAGTACACTCAGCGGATAGTAAATCATCGGCTTGTCGTATACCGGCATCAGCTGCTTGCTGACACCTTTTGTAATAGGATGCAGACGGGTACCCGAACCTCCGGCGAGAATTATTCCTTTCATGGTGGCGGTTTGTTTTATGGCGTGATGTAAGAAGAAGCAACCTCAAAGCAGCTTTGGGCTATGTGGAAGGCATTTGTAGCCCTGCCACAAAATCGGCCCAACTGCCGGCGCCCACATCCTTGGCCGAAAGAATAGCATCTGACAAGGGCACCTGCCAATCGATAGCCAGTTCGGTGTCAAAAGGATGGATCCCGCCCTCGCTGGGCTTGTTGTAGTAGTTGTCGCACTTGTAAAAAAACACAGCCTTGTCTGACAGTACCGAAAAACCATGGGCAAAGCCACGGGGTACAAATAGCTGGTATTCATTGTTATCACTCAGCTCTACACAGTACGATTGGCCAAAGCTGGGGCTATCGGGCCGCAGATCGACCGCTACATCCAGCACCCGGCCATGTACTACCCGCACCAGTTTGGCCTGGGCGTACTCGCCACGCTGAAAGTGCAGGCCCCGCACCACCCCATAAGTACTGGCCGACTGGTTATCCTGCACAAAATGTCCTTGCCAGCCGGTGGCAGTGCTGAATTTTTGGTGGTTGAATGACTCCAGAAAATAGCCCCGTTCGTCGTGAAAAAGGCTGTTTTTAATAAGCCAGCAATCCTTCAAAGGCGTTTCAATGATTTGCATACAGTAGCGCCCGGCACCGGGGCCGGTGGCAGTTATCGGTTTTTGTATTGAGTTTCGTAATAGGCCATGTAGGCACCACTGGTCACACTTTCCAGCCAGCTGGTATTGGTCAGGTACCAGTCAATGGTTTCGCTCAGGCCCTGCTCGAAAGTAACACTGGGCGACCAGCCAAGCTCCTGGTTGATTTTGCTGGCATCAATGGCATATCGGCGGTCGTGCCCGGGCCTGTCTTTCACATAGGTAATGAGCTGCTCGCTGGTACCAGGTGCACGTCCCAGCTTTTCGTCCATCTGTTGGCACAGTAGTTTTACCAGATCTATATTCTTCCACTCATTAAAGCCGCCAATATTATAAGTATCGTGCTGCCGGCCTTTGTGAAACACCAGATCAATAGCGCTGGCGTGATCTTTTACATACAGCCAGTCGCGGGTGTACAAGCCGTCGCCATACACCGGCAGGGGCTTGCCATGAATGATGTTATTGATGAAAAGAGGAATCAGCTTTTCGGGAAAATGATATGGCCCGTAGTTGTTGCTACAGTTTGACACTACGGTGGGCATGCCGTAAGTATCGCCATAGGCCCGCACAAAGTGGTCGCTGGCAGCCTTGCTGGCGCTGTAGGGCGAGTGCGGATCGTAGCGGGTGGTTTCGGTAAAAAGGCCGGTATCGCCCAGGGCGCCATACACTTCGTCGGTACTTACATGGTAAAAACGCTTGCCTTCATACTGGCCGGCCCATCGCTTTTTGGCAGCCTCCAGCAGGTTCACAGTGCCTATCACGTTGGTGTACACAAAATCGAGCGGACTGAGAATGCTACGGTCTACGTGGCTTTCGGCCGCCAGGTGTATCACGCCGGTCACATCTTCGGCCACCAGCAACTGCTGCACGGCATCGGCATCCAGCAGGTTGATGTGAGCAAACTGGTAGTTGGGTGCCTGCTCTACGTCCTTCAGATTTTCCAGATTGCCGGCGTAGGTCAGCGCATCCAGGTTGATGATTTTGTAGTGTGGGTACTTGTTTACAAACAAGCGCACCACGTGGCTGCCTATAAAGCCGGCGCCACCGGTGATGACAATTCGATGCTGATAGCTCATGTGCAAATAAAGATAGGCACAAACTTAGCGGTAAAGGGGCATGCGAAAACATGCCGATCGTCAGCTGCTACAATAAATACGACAGGCTACTACAAGCCAAAAACCAACAATGCTCTACCAAAGGGGCCGGCCGAATACCCTACATTTAGCATCCAAACTTTGCTGCCTTGAAACAACGCTACTACTCCCTCGACGTATTTCGGGGCGCCACCGTGGCGCTGATGATTTTGGTAAACAACCCTGGTAGCTGGAGCCACATTTATGGCCCGTTTAAGCATGCCGACTGGCATGGCTGCACCCCTACTGACCTGGTCTTTCCATTTTTTCTTTTTGCGGTGGGCAATGCCATGGCCTTTGTAATGCCAAGGCTGCAGGATGCAGGGGCAGCTATTTTTTGGCGCAAAGTATTGAAGCGATTCGCCCTTATTTTCCTCATCGGGCTGCTGCTCAACTGGAGCCCCTTTGTAAAATGGGCGGGAGCCGATCTGGTGCTGAAGCACTGGGTTGATCCCGCCAATCCTGAATCGGGCATCCGGATACTGGGTGTGCTACAGCGCATTGCCCTGGCCTATCTTTTTGCATCCATCATCGCATTCTATTGCCGGCCGGCGCTGGCTTTTGTAGTAGGAAGTGTAGTGCTGTTGCTATACTGGTGGCTCAGCCACACACTGGGTAGCCCCGCCGACCCTTACAGTTTGGCTGGCTTTTGGGGTACAGGTATCGATAAAGACCTTTTGGGCGTACCACACATGTACAAAGGCGAAGGGGTGCCCTTTGACCCGGAAGGATTGGTGAGCACGTTGCCGGCCATCGTACAGGTACTGTTGGGCTATTTTGCCGGCCAGTACATTCAGCAAAAGGGCAAAAACTATGAAATGCTGAGCCACTTGTTTGTGGCTGGTATTGTACTGTGCGCCGCCGGCCTGATGTGGGGCGAGGTTTTTCCCATCAACAAAAAAATATGGACTTCGAGCTACGTGCTGTACACCAGCGGGCTGGCACTACTCGCCCTTGGCATGCTCATTTACCTGATCGAGTTTCGGCAGCAGCAGGGTGCCTGGAGCCGCTTTTTCGATGCGTTTGGCAAGAATCCGTTGTTCATCTTTGTGCTCAGTGGCTTTTTACCCCGGGTGGTAGCACTTTTTCGCTGGGTAGACCATACCGATGAACAGGGGCAGCCGGTTTATATTTCAGCGTTTGCATGGTTTTACAAATATGTATGTGCGCCCGTGAGTGCCGACCCCCGCACAGGCAGCCTGCTGTATGCCTTGGTTACCATTGCATTTTACTGGGCGCTGGCCTACTGGCTCGATCGCAAAAAGATCTACATCAAAGTGTGACGAATGCCGCATTACCGGGCTGCTGGCCGTGTTGCTTATCAAACAACCCTTGTTGGCGGTAAGGCTTTAACAAAGTCGTGGTTACCATCGGAGCTGGTTGTACATCTTAGGGTTGGTAATGGCCGTTGCTCTGTCAGCGGCCTTTAAATCCTTACAAGTATGAAAAAAACACTACTGGCCTTGCTGGCCTACACTTCCGTCTCGCTTAGCTATGCGCAGACCAGACAAGTGACGATACAGGTGCACCCGCAAACCGCAGCTTGCACCGGGGTAGCACCCACTACCTGCCTGCAAATACGGAGCAGCGACCAGCAGCCCTGGCAGCGTTTGTACGGCGGCATCCGGGGTTTTGAGCACCAGCCCGGCTTTTTGTACACGCTGCTGGTAAAAGAAACGCCGATCAGCCGGCCGCCGGCCGATGGCAGCAGCCTGCAACGCAGCCTGGTAAAAGTCATCAAAAAAATACCTGCCGGCATGGACGCTCCGCTCTCTCAAGCCAGCTGGACCATCAGCCATTTGCGGAAAGATGGAAAGTGGCAGCATGTGCAGCAGCATGGCTACAGCCTCCGCTTTGCAGATAGCAGCCTGTCGGCTAAAATTTGCAATCAGTTTCGCGGCCGCTTTGTAGCTGCAGCCGATGGTACCGTACAGGCCGGCCCCATGGCCAGCACCCGGATGGCCTGCCCACAGGCGGCCGATGAAATGGCCTTTGGCGCCGCCATTAAAAACGCCTACACCGTGGCTACGGCCAATCAAAAATTGACCCTGTACGACCGGCAGGGACAAGCCCTGCTGCAAGCTGTGGCCAACCAGCCTGCTGCGGCTGTGCCGGGCGCTCCCGCCAATATCGACTTTCAGGCCCTGCTGGATGCCAACCGCTACCGGGTACAAAGCCTGACTGACGATGCCGGCACAACTGAGGTCAGCGCTGCCAATGCCTTCCTGCAGTTCGACCGGACCAACAAGCGGGTGTCGGGCAAAGGCGGCTGCAATAATTTC
>JALOMC010000071.1 GCA_025455665.1 Chitinophagaceae bacterium
TCGAATATGGCGATCTTGATTTGTTCGGCTTGTTCGATTTGGCTGTGCCCGGCGAGTACAGCTTTTTGAAAGACAATGTACCGGCCGGCACCGTATGGACCAGTGCCGAAAACGTAGCCGTACTGGCCGGCCAGCCGATAAAAACCCGCCTGCGCATGGAGCTGCTGGCCAAAGATGTAAATGCCACGGTGCAGGGCAGGGTGTACCAAAATGTCATCAAGGTAAGAGTGAGTCAGCAGTTGCAGGTGGCTGCCGCTGCCCCCTTTACCGATGCGCAGAGCTATGAATCGTGGTTTGCCCGCGGCATTGGCCTTATTTCTGTAGTGGCACCGCCACCATTCTTCGGCTACGATGTTATTCGGTATCAGGTAAACTAAAGGCAGCCAATGCCTGCGTATAAAAAAAACGGAGCGTGTTCGTACACGCTCCGTTTTTAGTTGGTCGTCGCTCCGTTTTTTTAAAACAAGCCAAACAACATGCTATCAATTTTCTGAAGGATTTCGCCCAGGTCTTCTTCGTTTTCAGCAAAATTGTTTTTGTCTACATCTACTACCAGCACGGGGCCTTCATGGTAGGCTTCTATAAACTTGTTGTAGTATTCGTTCAGCTTTTTCAGGTAGTCCAGCCGTATGTTTTCTTCGTATTCGCGGCCACGCTTTTGTATTTGGCCTACCAGGGTGGGTACACTGGCTTTCAGGTATATCAGCAGGTCGGGCGGCTGTACCATGCTGCGCAGTGTTTCAAAAAATTTGAAGTAGTTATCAAAGTCACGCTTGCTCATCAGGCCCAGGTCGTGCAGGTTGGGCGCAAAAATCATGGCGTCTTCGTAAATGGTACGGTCTTGTATCACCGTTTCGTTGCCACGTTGTATTTCCAGCAGTTGGTTCAGGCGGCTGTTCAAAAAGTAAATCTGGAGGTTGAAACTCCAGCGGGGCATGTCCTCATAAAAGTCGTTGAGGTAGGGGTTGTGTTCTACATCTTCAAACTGCGGAATCCACTTGTAGTGTTTGCTCAGCTTTTCGGTCAGGGTGGTTTTGCCGGCGCCAATATTGCCTGCTATGGCTATGTGCTTTGGCTTTTTTGCTTTGGCCATAAATCGTTGTTTCTATAGGGGTACTTACCAGTTGTTGTTTGTTTTTGTCGGCAGCCTGCTGGCTGCTTTCGCAGCGGTACAAGTTAGGGCAAAACGGCATTGCGCCGTGGGCTGACCCGCATTTGTAGCCGGCTAATAATACTTTACCCCAATGGCCTTGCGTACGGCTTGCAGGGTGGCGCTGGCGCTGGCCCGTGCCTTTTCGGCTCCCTGCCGCATTACAGTGGCCAGGTATTGCTCGTCGGCCAGCATGGCATTGGTTTTTTCGCGGATGGGTTGCAAAAACCTGACCATATCTTCTGCCAGCTGCTTTTTCATATCGCCGTAGCGGATGACTACCTGGCCGGCCGAGCTGGCGGCGTAGTCGGCTTCAAACCTGGCCACAGTATCGGGGCTGCTCACCAGCCGCATCAGGGTAAACAGGTTTTCGATGTAGTCGGGCTTGGGGCTGTTGGGCTCCGCCGGGCCCTGGTCGGTTTTAGCCTTCATTATTTTTTTGCGCAGCAGGTCATCGTCGTCGGCCAGGTAAATGGTGTTCATGGCATTTTCGCTCTTGCTCATTTTGCCATTGCCATCCAGGCTCAAAATTTTTACCAGCTCGCCACCGCTGTAGTTAAAGGCCTGTGGTTCGGGCAGTATGGTTTCGCCCTGGCCATAGCGGTAGTTGAAACGCTGGGCAAAATTGCGGGCCATTTCCAGGTGCTGTTCCTGGTCTTTGCCCACGGGCACTTTTTCGGCCCGGTGTATCAATATGTCGGCCGCCTGCAGCACGGGGTAGGTCAGCAGGCCGGCATTCACATTGTCGGGGTGCTGCCGCACTTTGTCTTTAAAGGTGGTGGTTTTTTCCAGCTCACCTTTATAGGCCATCATGTTCAGGTACAGGTACAGTTCGGCTATTTCGGGCACATCGCTTTGCACATACAGCGTTACCTGATCGGGGTTCAGGCCGCAGGCGATGTTTTCGGCTACTACGCGGCGCACACTGTTGCGCAATTCGCTGGTATCGGGGTGGGTAGTCAGGCTGTGCCAGTCGGCTACAAATACAAAGCATTCGTAAGCGGCCTGCATAGCCAAAAAATTGCGGGTGGCACCAAAGTAGTTGCCCAGGTGCAAAAAGCCGGTGGGCCGTATGCCCGTCAGTACACGATCCTTGTTCATGGGGCGGCGAAGATAATGGTTCGGCCGGCTTTGGGGTGGGTGCGTGGCTGCAGGCCGGGGGTGGGCTTTGGCCAAAAAAAGGCCGCCCCATTTGATGGAGCGGCCCGGCTTGAATGATTGGTTGCCGGCGGTGCCACTATCAGGGCTGTAGCGTCACCGGCTCCAGCTGCGTGGTTTCCCCTTTTTTTACCACTACCCCTGTTTTGGTTTGGCTTTGGTACGGTGCCAGGCCTTCAAAAGTCACCGTGTAGGTGCCATCGGGCAGGCCCCGCAGTTTAAAGTTGCCGTTGCTGTTTGGCAGTGCCACGGCATCAAAGCCTGCACCATCGCTTACCCGCACCACGGCTTTGGCGGCAGTAGGCAGCACAGCTCCTGCTATGGTACCAAAATTGGCGTTGCAAAACGGCCTGATCACCGGCTTCAGCAAAAACTGGCCATTTACTTCTACAATGGAGCGGGCAATGTCAAAGTCGAGCCACACTTTCACGGTGCTGGCATTGGCCCGTTCGCGGTGCTTGTCAAACAGCGATACATAGAGGTAGTTGTTGGCCGGATTGGCCAGCGTGAGCGGATAGCTGACACCGGCTTTTACCACGGTATTGGCCGTGCCCAGTGTAATGCGCACCTTGCGCACCGTGCCACTGCTGATGCCTGCTTCGCCCAGCTTTTGCTCTATGCCGTTGCGCAGCGCCAGCACGTCTACCACGCCGGGTGTTACGTTCAGGTCTACCCAATAGCCGTAGTCGTCTTTGCGCTGCAGGTGGTCATCGCTGTCAGCATCATTGCGGCCAAAATTGTCGTCGTTTTTGTGTGTGCAGTTGGTGTCTACTTTCACCTCTACTTTTTGAATATCGATGTTGACGGCATCGTATTCGCCGGGCCCGTCGGTCAGGTATACCTGCAGGGTAGAGGCGCTTTCATTGACCCCCGATTTGGAGCAGGAAGCAAGTGCCAGCAGAAATGAAAACAGCAGCAGTGGAAGACCAAATGAAAGCTTGAAGCGTGTCATGTTTTTTTGAGTTTTTGATGAAGAAAGGAGCACAATTACGCCAGCATAGATGGCTGTTGCGATGGCCGGTTTAACGTGGAAAGCCTTTGTCTGCAGTTCTTTTTTATTGTGCCGGCAGCTGCCAAAAAACTGTGAAAACGAAGCCTGGAAACCAAGGCTGCCAGCAGTGACGGCCATACTGTATTTTAGCCGGGCGTGCACGGTGCATCTTCCATACTCGAGTCGCCCATAGAATACCTGAAAGGCGTAGGCCCCCAGCGGGGCGATTTGCTGCGCAAAGAGCTGAACATTCACAGTTTTGGCGATTTGCTTGAGCACTTTCCCTATCGGCACATCGATAAGACCCGGGTGTTTCCTATTTCGGCCATTGCCCCTGGTATGGACATGGTGCAGGTAAAAGGTGTATTGGGCGAGCCCGAAGAGGCGGCCATAAAAGGGCGCAAGCGCCTCACAGCTGTTTTGAGAGATGGCACCGCCGAGTTGGAACTCACCTGGTTTCAGGGCATTAGTTGGGTAAAAAAGGCGCTGGTGCCCGGGCGTATGTACCTGGTGTATGGGCGGGTGAGCTGGTTTAAAAATGTGCCGCAAATGACCCACCCCGAGATAGAACCGGTGGAGGCAGAAAACAGCAGTGGCAAAAACTTTTTGGAGCCGGTGTACAGTACTACCGAAAAGCTGAAAGCAAAATTCATAACGGGCCGGGCCATTGGCAAGCTGACGGCGGCCCTGCTGCCACAAGTGAGCCAACGCGACGTGCCCGAGTTTTTGCCCGCTTCCATCTTGCAGCAGGCCCAGTTAATGGGCCGATACGATGCGTACCGGCACATTCATTTTCCGCCCGATACGGCTACTTACCAGGCTGCCTTGCGCCGGCTGAAGTTTGAAGAGCTGTTTGCGCTGCAGGTAAAGTTGAGCCAGGTAAAAATCAGACGCCACACCGCCAGCCGCGGCTTTGTGTTTGATAAAGTGGGCGATTATTTCAATACGTTTTACAAACACTACCTGCCGTTTGAGCTGACCGGTGCGCAAAAGCGGGTCATCAAGGAAATACGCACCGACTGTGGCCGCGGCCACCAAATGAACCGCTTGCTACAGGGCGATGTGGGCAGTGGCAAAACCATGGTAGCCCTGCTGAGCATGCTGCTGGCGGCCGACAATGGTTTTCAGAGCTGCTTGATGGCCCCTACCGAAATATTGGCACAGCAGCACTACGCAGGCATCAGTGCCTTGCTAAAAGATATGCCGCTGAACGTGGCACTGCTGACAGGCAGTGTAAAAGCAGCCGAACGGCGCAAAGTATTGGCGGCTGCTGCAGCCGGCGAACTGCATATACTGATTGGCACCCATGCTTTAATTGAAGACAAAGTACAATTTGCCAACCTGGGTTTTGTGGTGATAGATGAGCAGCACCGGTTTGGAGTAGAGCAGCGCAGCAAGCTGTGGCAAAAAAATGAGGTGCCGCCACATGTATTGGTAATGACGGCCACACCCATACCGCGTACGCTGAGCATGAGCTTGTTTGGCGATTTGGATTGCAGCATCATGGACGAGCTGCCACCCGGCCGCCAGCCCATTACCACGGTACACCGCTACGATAGTGCCCGGCACAATGTGCTGGAATTTGTACGCAGCGAAATAGACAAGGGCCGGCAGGCGTACGTCATTTTTCCGCTGATAGAAGAAAGCGCCAAAATGGACTTTGAAAACCTGATGCGGGGCTACGAAATGGTAAAGACTTTTTTGCCCGAACCCCGCTACTGGATGAGCATGGTACACGGCCGCATGAGCCCCGACGAAAAGGAAACCAACATGCAGCGCTTTGTAAAAGGCGATACACAGGCCATGGTGAGCACCACGGTGATAGAAGTGGGAGTAAACGTGCCCAACGCCACCGTAATGGTGATAGAAAGCGCCGAAAAGTTTGGCTTGAGCCAGCTGCACCAGCTACGGGGCCGGGTGGGCCGCGGCAGCGAGAAAAGCTTTTGTATTCTTTTAACCGGCCCCAATTTAACCCAGGATGCCCGCCAGCGGTTAAAGATCATGTGCGATACGAATGATGGCTTTAAAATAGCAGAAAAAGACCTGGAACTGCGGGGACCGGGCGACATTGAGGGCACCCGGCAAAGCGGTTTACTCAACTTTAAGCTGGCTTCTATTGTAAATGATAAGCCCCTGATGGAATTGGCCCAAACACTGGCAGCAAATTTGCTGGAAAGCGATGTAGAGCTGAACCTGCCCGAACACCAGGCCCTTAAGCATTACCTCTTGTCAAGAAAAGGTAAAACTTACTGGTCGAAAATATCATAACACAATTTTGATCCATCCCTGCGTTAGAGGGCGTAACTTGACTGCATTGTTTTGAAACGAATAACCTTATACCTGCTTGCCTGCAGCGCTCTGCTGCTCGCCTTGCCCTCGGCCGCACAAACCTTTGAGTACACCCAAAACAAAGGCCAGTGGAATAGCGAAGTGCTGTACCAGGGCGAGTTGCACAACGGTGCTTTTTTTCTGAAAAGAAACGGATACCGGGTCGTGCAGCACCATCCGCAAGACTTTGACCATGTAAAGGCAACCATGACCGGCCACAGCCACCAGCATGGCAGCGCAGCCGGCAAAGCTACAGAGACACGCCTGCGGTCTGCCACCTCGGTGGTGGGCGAAGGCGGAGGCGCTGGTACCGGCAAGCCGGGGCCCGACATGCCGGTAGTGCTACGGTCGCATGCGTATGATGTTTTGTTTGCCAATGCCAACCCCAAAACCAGCAGCACGGGCCTGAAGCCGCTGAATGGCATATCGAACTATTTTATTGGCAACGATCCATCGAAGTGGGCCAGTGGCGTACTATCCTATGCCGAAGTGCTGACACAGGATATGTACAACGGCGTAGCGGTTCGCTACTATAGTGAAAATGGTTTCTTGAAATACGATTTGCAGGTACAACCACAGGCGGCAGTGGAGCAAATAGTACTGCAGTATGTGGGGCACGAAAAGCTGAGCCTTAAAAATGGCGAACTGTTGGTGCAAACCTCTGTAGGAGTGGTAAAGGAGAGAGAGCCGTATGCCTTTCAGCTGATAAACGGGCAGCGCAAAGTGGTCACCTGTCGCTACGAGCTGGTGGGCAACGATAAAGTGCGTTTTCGTCTGAGCGGCTACGATCGCAACCACACTCTTATCATTGATCCTACTTTGGTTTTTTCTTCGTTTACCGGCAGTCCGGCCAACAACTGGGGCTACTCTGCCACCTACGATCTGGCGGGCAATTTGTATGCTGGCGGTATAGCGCTGGCGCCGGGGTACCCTGTTACGCCAGGTGCTTTTCAAACGGTGTTTCGTAGTGGTCCGGCAGGTGGCGAAAGAGCGGGATTTGATATCGCCATCATGAAGTTTAATTCGAATGGCACCCGCCGGGAGTATGCCACTTACCTGGGGGGCTCCAGCAATGAGCAGCCACACAGCCTGGTGACCGACAGGGCTGGCAACCTCTACATCGCAGGCCGTACGCTTTCGTCCGACTATCCGGCTACCAGCCGACTGGGCACACTTGGGCAGTGGGATATTGTAGTGAGTAAGCTGAACGCAACAGGATCTTCGCTACTGGGCTCTGTGCTGATTGGTGGCTCGGGTGATGATGGTGTGAATATCAAACACAAATACTCGGGTGCCGGCCCGTTGCCCATTTCGCTGCAGCAAAACTATGGCGACGATGCCCGAAGCGAGGTAATACTGGATGCTGGCGGAAATGTGCTGGTGGCCTCCTGTTCTCGCAGTTCCGATTTTCCGGTGAATGCCACAGCGTTTCAAAGAACACTTCGCGGCGAGCAAGATGCTTTGTTGCTGAAGTTTGATGGCAATTTGGCCAATCTGAATTTTGCCAGTTTTTTGGGCGGAGGTGCCGATGATGCGGCCTATGTGCTGGCTATGAGCCCTTCGGGAAATATCTACGTGGGCGGCGGCACTGCCAGTACCGATTTTCCTGGTGATAAAACGGGTACCGTGGGTGCTACGTACTTTGGTGGCGCTGCCGATGGCTTTTTGGCAGAACTGGATCCTGCTGGCACTACCCTGGTAAAAAGTGCTTATGTAGGAACGAGTGGATTGGATCAGATATATGGCGTACAGTTTGATGCCAGTGGCAACCTGTACTGCATGGGCACCAGTACAGGTAATTTTCCGGTACGAAATGCGCCGTTTAGCCAAAACGGCGGTAAACAATTTATCGGAAAAGTGACAGGCGACCTGAGCACTTTTGTGTACAGCACCGTTTTTGGCACCAATGCCGTGGCGCCCAATATCAGCCCGACTGCTTTTTTGGTTGATCGTTGTGAAAACGTGTATGTGAGCGGCTGGGGCGGAAGAGTATTTAATACCGACCCGCAGTTTCCTACCGCTACCACACAAGGACTGACCGTGACGCCCGATGCGATACAGTCGCGAACAGATGGCAGCGATTTTTACTTTTTTGTGATGGAAAAAGATGCAACGCGGCAACTTTTTGGTTCATTTTTTGGCCAATTAGAAACCGGGCCGTTGCGCAGCGCCGATCACGTAGATGGGGGCACCAGCCGCTTCGATCCGGCGGGCACCATCTATCAGGGTGTGTGCGCCAACTGTGGTGGCGGCCAGTTTCCTACTACCCCCGGGGTAGTTGGGCCCAGCAATCCCAGCGGATCGTGCAACCAGGCAGTTATCAAAATAGCCCTCGACCTATCAGGCGTTCGCGGCGGCGTTAAATCTAATATTGATAATGTAGAGGGCGATACTTCGGATTGTACCCCGACCACGGTGGTATTCAGAGATACCATTGGACTGGCGCCGCGATATGAGTGGGATTTTGGCGATGGTACCACGCTGGTAACAAATACCCCCAATGCCACGCATACTTATGTGCCGGTAGGTACGTACCGGGTGCGCCTTATAGCAGTCGATTCAACCAAATGCTTTCCCCGCGATACATCGTTTGTTACTATTCGCATCCGCGAAGATGTGGCGCCGGTGGCGGCTGCGGCTACCAAGTTGCCTCCCTGCGAAAGCAATACGTATCGGTTCGATAACCTGAGTACCGCCTTCCCTGGCAAGCCTTTCCGCAATAATTCATTTACCTGGATTTTTGGCGACAATACACCTGCCGTGGTAACCGGGCCCGGCGCCGTTACGCATCAGTTTCCGGGTGCCGGCACTTACGATGTGCGCCTTGTACTTACCGACACCAACTACTGCAATGCGCCCGATACCTTTCGGCTTCCGCTGCGGGTAAGCCCGTTGGTAGATGCTCGTTTTGAAACGCCTCCCTTTGGTTGTGCGCCGTATGATTTGGTCATCAACAACACTAGTTTGGGAGGGCAGCAGTTTCGCTGGACATTTAGTGATGGCACCAGCAGCACCGCTACCAATCCGGTGAAGCGATTTGATGTTCCTGGCACTTATACCATCAAGCTGATAGCTATTGATAGCAGCACCTGCAATATCATAGATAGCACTGAGCAAAGCATTATTGTATCGGGCAGCCCCGTGGCCGACTTTACGTTTGGTCCGGTGCCGCCGCAAGAAAACCAGCCCATTGTATTTACCAACCAAAGCGAAGTAGTGCCTCGTTATCGTTGGTATTTTGGCGATGGCGATTCCCTGTACACTTTCCGCCGCGATACTATTGTGCGGCATACCTATAATCAGACGGGTACTTACAATGCTTGTCTGGTGGCCATCAATCAGTTTGGCTGCCCCGATACCATCTGCCGGCCGGTACCAGCGCTGATACTCCCCTTGGTCGACGTAGACTGTATTTGGCTATGGCATTACAAGACTCACGTTCAGAATATATAACAGGTGGGGCCAGCTGGTATTTGAAACAGGCGCCAAAAACACAGGTTGGGATGGCAACTTCCAGGGTAAGCCCCAGCCGATGGATGCGTATGCCTATACGCTGGATGCAGAATTGGTAACGGGCGAAAAAGTGAGGAAGTCGGGAAGTATAACGCTGGTGCGCTAAACAACAAAAGGAGGAGCAGGATGAGGCAAAATGGCAGCAATAGCAGAAAAGGAATCGGTACAGGGCTGATGGGCTTGCTGCTGCTGGTATGGGTGGGGTCAGCTTCCGCACAAGACCTTCACTTCAGTCAGTTCATGAATAATCCTTTGCTCACCAATCCTGCCAATACAGGATTCAATCCCGATTTTGACTATCGATTGGGTGGTAGTTTTCGCAACCAATGGTGGGGGCTGCCGGTGCCGTACAAAACAATGAGTGTATGGGGCGATGTACAGCTGATGCGGGATAAGTTTTACAGCGGTTGGCTGGGTGTAGGAGGTATGCTGCTACGAGATGTGGCCGGTGCTGGTAATCTTACATCCACAAAAGGCTACGCCAGCATTGCGTGGCATCAGGAGCTTGGTTTGAATAGTCTGATATCGGGCGGTTTCAATATCGGGTACGCCGCCAAGCGCATTGATATTGCCAATTTTAAATGGGAGAACCAGTGGAATGGGCGCTTTTTTGATAGCAACGTACCTAGCGGAGAGCAATTTCGTTTTTCACAGATAGGCTACCTGGATTTGCAGGCCGGACTGAACTACGCTCTTTTTCCCAGCGATCGGGTGTACTTGAATGCCGGTGTGAGCATCATGCACCTCAACAGGCCCCGCGAATCTTTTTTTGACCCCGCACTGACCGATAACCGTGTACCGGTGCGCTATAATGGGTTCATCAATGCTTCTTTCAAAATTGATGACAGATGGATTGTGAACCCCAACGTGTACTA
>JALOMC010000072.1 GCA_025455665.1 Chitinophagaceae bacterium
AAAGAAAGTAGCGATGCAGTAGTGTGGTCCTGTAGCTGCTACAAGCTCATCAGCTCCTTAAATTTCACCGTTTGACGCCGGCTTACTTCAATCTTATCGCCTCCTTTCAGTTCCAATAGGAGGCCGCCGTTGAAATAGCTTTCTACTTTTTCTACCAGGCGCAGGTTTACAATGTGCTTGCGGTTAGCCCTGAAAAATATTTTTTCATCCAACCGCTCTTCCAGTGCATTCAGGCTTTTCAGTATCAGCGGTTTGTTGTTGCCAAAAAACACTTTGGCATAGTTGCCCACGCTTTCAAACAGGCGAATATCGCCCAGGCGTACAAACCAGCAGCGGTCGCCATCCTTTACAAATACCTGGTCGTCCTCGGTCAGCCGGCCTTTTTGGGCAGCTTCCTGCACCGCCTGCTTCTCTTTGTTTACCTGTTCGCCCACTTTATGAATGGCATCGGCCAGCCGCTTAGGGTCAATGGGTTTCAGCAGGTAGTCCAGTGCATTTACTTCAAAAGCTTTTACGGCGTATTCATCGTATGCGGTGGTGAAAATGACATACGGCGATCGGTCGAGCTCCTGCAGCAGGTCGAAGCCCGTTTTGCCGGGCATATTGATGTCGAGGAAAATAAGGTCAGGATTGTGCTGATCTATCTTTTCCAGTCCTTCTTGCACATTGCTGGCCTCGTCTACTATCTCAATGTCCGGATAGTCGGCCAGCATGTTGCGCAGTTCCTGGCGGGCCAGGCGTTCGTCGTCTATTAAGATGGCTTTTTTGGTCATGTCGGCAGGTATTTGCTGTATAAAAGTTAAACGGTTACTGGCATGATTACTTTGGCTTCTACGCGGTGGTCGGCCAGGTTAGAAATAGAAAAAGCGGCCTTGCTGCCAAACAGCAGCTGAAGACGATTGCGGGTGCTGCTCAGTCCAAAGCCTTCATCGTTGTCGGCATGCTTCAGCCGGCCGGTATTGCGCACCACCAGCTCGTGGTGGTCGGCTACAAAGTCCGAACTGATTTCTATTTCACCCCCATGCAGCTCTTTGCTGATGCCGTGTTTAATGGCATTTTCCACCAGGGTTTGCAGCATCATCGGCGGCACCATTTGCTTCAGTGTATCATCGTCTATTTCCATTTTCAGGCGCAGCCGGTCTTCAAAGCGTATTTGCTCCAGCGCCAGGTAGTTCTGCACTATTTTCAGCTCCCGCTCCAGGCTTACCAGTTCTTCTTTATCGGCATTCATGCTGCTGCGCAGCAGTTGGCTCAGTTCGGTTACTGCTGTGCGGGCCCTGCCCGGGTTTTCATCTATCAGCGCCCTTATGCTGTTCAGTGCATTAAATATGAAGTGTGGGTTGATGTGGGCCTTGATTGTTTTCAGTTCCAGATCTTTTACCACTGCTTCCAGCTTCACCTGGTTCAGCCGTTGGTTTTGGGTGCTTACCACGTAGTGGTAGCTGAGGTAAATAAGGCTCCAGATGGTGAAAAACAAGACACCGCCAAGGGCGCTGCGGGCCCATTTTTCTACAAAGCTGGCGCCGATGTAGTACTCAGGTTCCCAGCCCATTTTGCTGGTCACAGTTACCGCAATGCTGCTATAAATAAGGCCATAGGCCACCGTAATGATGGCAATCCAGACAATTTGCTTTTGAATGGATAGCGAAAGAATGCGGCTTTGCTTGATGACGGTGCGCATCAGGTGCGACACCACCAATCCGGTACCGGCCTCGGCAAACACGGTATGGAAATAGTAGGGGTAGTCGCTGTAATAGTAGTTGACCGTGTAGTAGTAAAACGTGTATAGCAGTACATAAAATCCCCAGCCACCAAGCTGGCAAATCCAGTAGTACGATATCCACTTATTGAGGCGCATAGGCAATGGTAGCATAGCGGGCAGCGGTTTCGTTGTGGGCAGGCCGGTGCAATATGCTGCTAATAATCATGGCTTTACGCATAAAGTCGGCCTGCGCCTAAGATAGGCATAGCGCTGTCGCTGGCCTCAAAATTACCCGGCTGCCGGCGTGGCAGGGCAGCCATCTACGTAGTTGGCTGCATGGGTGGCTAAGTGGTGTTTTTATTGGGTAAAGCGGCAAAATGACCGGTTTTGTTGAACGCTTTTTCTGCCAGTTGCCGCCAGTGTTTGTACAGGAAAAAGGTTGGGGTAAAACCGGCATTTTTTTCACATGGGCTGGGGAAAATTCACGGAATGCAGGCCCGACCAATGTTTAGCCCCGAAATCCACAGTTGACGTGGAAAATGTGCAGATTAACATTGGCTTTTTTGAAGGGTGGGGGGATATTTTCGTTATCCGCTTAACTTTTCCGTAACACATCAAAACGTCTTTGCTAACCCGCAAAATAGAACGCTCTATGGCCGCAAAAAAAACCGCTGCAAAAGGGCTTGCCTTCCACCGCCAATACACCCGCGAAGGCATCAGCCCGTTCGACATGTTCGAGTACGATTACCGTACTTCTATGATCAAAGATCCCTCTGGTAAAATCATCTTCCAGATGGACAATGTAGAAGTGCCCAAACATTGGAGCCAGATCGCTACCGATATCCTGGCACAAAAGTATTTCCGCAAGGCGGGGGTACCCCAGCCCGATGGCAGTACCGGACGCGAAACCAGCAGCAAGCAGGTGGCGCACCGCATGGCCGACTGCTGGCGCCAGTGGGGAGAGAAATACGACTATTTTGCTACTCCGCAAGATGCGCAGGTTTTTTATGACGAGCTGGTGTACAGCATTCTCAATCAGAGCTGCGTGCCCAACAGCCCGCAGTGGTTCAATACCGGCCTGCACAGTGCTTACGGCATCACCGGCAAGCCGCAGGGCCACTACTATGTAGATCCCAAAGATGGGCAGCTGAAAAAGTCGACCTCGGCCTACGAGCGGCCGCAGCCCCACGCCTGCTTTATTCTGAGTGTGGAAGACGACCTGGTGAATGATGGCGGTATCATGGACCTGTGGGTACGCGAAGCAAGAATTTTTAAATACGGCAGTGGTGTGGGTACCAATTTCAGCCGTATTCGGGGCGAAGGCGAAAAGCTCAGCGGTGGCGGTTCGTCCAGCGGCCTCATGAGCTTTTTGAAAATAGGCGACCGTGCAGCAGGCGCCATCAAGAGCGGTGGTACTACCCGCCGGGCAGCTAAAATGGTGTGCCTCGATCTGGACCACCCCGAAATAGTAGAGTTTGTAGACTGGAAAGTAGAAGAAGAGAAAAAAGTAGCTGCCCTGGTAGCTGCCGGCTATAGCAACGATTACGAGGGCGAAGCCTACCGCACCGTCAGCGGCCAAAACAGCAACAACTCGGTACGCATTCCCAACGAGTTCTTCAAAGTATTGGACGAAGACGGCGACTGGGAACTGAAGGCCCGCAGCACCGGCAATACCATGAAAACTGTGAAGGCCCGCGAACTGTGGAATAAAATATGCTACGCGGCCTGGCGCTGTGCCGATCCGGGCACACAGTACGATACCACCATCAATGAGTGGCACACTTGCCCCGAAGGTGGTCGTATCAATGCCAGCAACCCCTGTTCAGAGTACATGTTTCTGGATAACACAGCTTGTAACCTGGCCAGCGCCAACCTGCGTCGCTTCTTCAACGAAGAAACACAGGTGTTCGACGTGGCCGGCTTTGAGTACGTGTGCCGGCTGTGGACGGTGGTACTGGAGATCAGCGTACTGATGGCCCAGTTCCCCAGCCCCGAAGTAGCACAGCTGAGCTACGACTATCGCACCCTGGGCCTCGGCTTTGCCAACCTGGGCAGCATGCTCATGGTCAGCGGCATCCCTTACGATAGCCCCGAAGCCCAGGCCATTGGCGGCGCCATCAGCGCTATCATGACCGGTGTAGCCTACAAAACCTCGGCTGAAATGGCCGAAGTGTTGGGCGCCTTCCCCCGCTATCAGGAAAATGCCCACCACATGATGCGGGTAATGCGCAACCACCGGGCGGCTGCCTACGATGCTACCGATGCTTACGAGGGACTCAGCATCAAGCCCATGGGCATTGATAGCAAATACTGCCCCGACTACCTGCTGAAAGCCGCCTGCAAAGCATGGGACGACGCCGTAATGCTGGGTGAAAAGCATGGCTACCGCAATGCGCAAACCACTGTGATTGCCCCCACCGGTACCATTGGCCTGGTGATGGACTGCGACACCACCGGCGTAGAACCCGACTTTGCCCTGGTGAAGTTTAAGAAGCTGAGCGGTGGTGGTTACTTCAAAATCATTAACCAAAGTGTGCCCACTGCGCTGAAAAAGCTGGGCTACAATGAAAAAGAAATAGAAAGCATTGTAAACTACGCCAAAGGCGCCGCCAGCCTGCATGGTGCCCCGCACATCAACCCCCAGAGCCTGAGCGAAAAAGGCTTTATAGCCGAAGAAATCCAAAAGCTGGAAGCGGGCATGGCATCGGCCTTCCATATCAAGTTTGCTTTCAACGTGTACAGCCTGGGCGAAGCCTGCATGGAGCGCCTTGGCTTTAAGCCCGAGCAATACAACGATTGGAACTGGAACATGCTGGAAGCCCTGGGCTACAGCGATGCACAAATTGAGGCAGCCAACGAGTACGTATGCGGCACCATGACCATAGAAGGTGCCCCGTACCTGAAGGACGAGCACTACGCCATATTTGATTGTGCCAACAAGTGTGGTGAAAAAGGTCAGCGCTACATCCACGCTCATGGCCATATCAAAATGATGGGTGCCTGCCAGCCTTTCCTGAGTGGGGCTATCAGCAAAACCATCAACCTGCCGCACGAAGCAAACGTGGAGGAAATAGCCGACTGCTACCGCATGAGCTGGGAGCTGGGCCTGAAGGCCAACGCCCTGTACCGCGATGGCAGCAAGCTGAGCCAGCCGCTGAGCAACAAGAGCGACGACAAGAAGAAGGAAAAAACAGAGGAAGCTACTGAAACTGCCAATGCTGAAGGAAGCACCAGCAATATTGTAGACCTGGGCCAGCTGACGGTAGAAGAGCTGCTGCAGGAAGTGCACAAGCGCATGCAGGCCAGCCCCGATACACAGCTGAAGCGCCAGCTGGCCAAAATAGTGGAGCGCCGCACCCTGCCGGCCAAGCGTCGTGGTTTTACCCAAAAAGCCAAAATCAACGGGCAGGCTATCTTCCTGCGTACCGGTGAGTACAATGATGGTACCCTGGGCGAAATCTTCATCGACCTGGCCAAGGAAGGCAGCACCCTGCGTAGCCTTATGAACAGCTTTGCCATCGCTATTTCGGTAGGCCTGCAGTACGGTGTACCGCTCGAAGAGTTTGTAGAGAAGTTCGTGTTCACCAAGTTTGAACCGGCTGGCATGGTCGATCACCCGAACATCAAAACGACTACTTCAATTGTCGACTTTGTATTCCGTGCATTGGCCTACGAATACCTGAACCGTACAGATCTGGTGCATGTGCTGGACCGCCCCGAAATAGGCAATACCGGTGAAGACGACGGCAGCGAGGTGGGTTTTCAGGGCAGCGAAGCTACCCCGGCACCCTCCTTTGAAAAAAAAACGCCTGAGCTGAGCAGTGTACGCATCACGCCGCAAGCCAGCACTGGTGTAAAGCCGGTGCGCCCGGTAGCCGAAAAGCAGCAGCCGGTAGTAGCCAGCAGCGCCGATAATATGCTGAAGCAGATAAACGAGCAGATGAAGGGCAACCAAAGCGACGCTCCTGCCTGTAACGTTTGCGGAGCCATCATGATGCGCAGTGGGGCCTGCTACAAGTGCAACAATTGTGGTAATCAGGGAGGATGCAGCTAATAATTGCCGCTTCAATAAACTCCGGTACTTTTTTTCAGATACAGCCGCCGGCCCTTGGGTCGGCGGTTTTTTTATGTGCCGCCCGGGCCAACGTAGCGGTGAACCAGAACAGGCCCTGCTGCGGCCGCTTCAGGCCAGGTTGGTTTAGCGAGCATCAGAAGGAATGGTAAAGCAGAAACTGGCGCCGCGGCCTTCGGCTGATTCCACCCAAATACGGCCGTGCATCATATCAATGATTTTTTTGCAAATGGCCAGACCAATGCCAGAGCCGGGATAATGCTGCCGGCTTTGCAAGCGCTGAAAAAGCTGAAAGATCCGATCCTGATTTTCGGGAGCAATGCCAATACCATTATCTGTCACGGTAAAAAGCCATTCGTCGGCCGCTTGCCGGGCAGTGATATGTATTTGCGGAAGCTGTCCCTGCGGCTGGTATTTTATGGCGTTGCTGATGAGGTTCTGAAACAAAAGTCGTAGCTCGGTTTTTGATGCATGAAGCACTGGCATCTGTTCTATAGCAATTTGGGCACCACTTTCCTGAATGGCGCTGCGCAGCAGCATGGTTACTTCAGTAATCACTTCAGCCACAGGTACCAGTTCACGCTCATGAATACTGCGGCCGGTACGTGAGTATTGTAGCAGGTCGTCTATCAGTTGCTCCATGCGGCGTGCACCATCGGTAGCAAAATGGATATAAGTGTTGGCTTTTTCGTCTAACTGTTGGCTATACTTGGTTTTTAGCTGCTGCATAAAGGCCGTTACCATGCGCAGGGGCTCACGCAAATCGTGTGAGGCGAAGTACGCAAACTGCTCCATGTCGGCGCTTTTTACTTCCAGTTTGTTCAGGGTTTTTTCAAGGTTATTTCTTTCGTCGCTCAGCTTTTGTGTCAGCTGTTCTTGTGTGCTGATGTGTTTGTTTAGCTGCCCTACCAGCCAGCTGAGCAATATGGCAAAAAGAAAGCTCAGGAAAATAGTATTAGACACTACCACCAACCATGCTGTAGCAGTGGCTTGCTCAGGGTTGGCTGGCGTAGTATATCCAAAATGGATAGCCAGCGTCATGCCCAATAAAATGACGGTGTTGAGAGTAGGGTACCAGAAGCGGTACTTATTATTGGTGAATAGCAAACCAAAAATGCTGCAGGACAGCAGATAAATCTGCCCCGGACCCTGCAAGCCAATAAAGGCCAACAAAATGATAGAGGCAAAATAGGTAGTACTGAGGAAAAGAATTTTCCGCCAGCGTAGTGCCAGATTTTCCATCAAAGTTGCCACACCCATCGATAGCAGTACCATTACATCCATGGCGCTTACTACCACCGAGCCTTTGTAGATAGCGTACAGCATGCCGGGTACTACCGCAGTAAAGCAAAGCGGAAAGAGAAAAACTAGATTTTCGGCAAATAGCTTGGAGCGCCAATAGTGGATGTCTTTTTTCGACTGGTCATCTACACCACAGCGCCTCAGTACTCCATGCCTGTATTGTTGCCACCATTGAGTCATCACGCTAAGTAAATCAAACTAAAGCTATGCATTCGTACCGGTGAAAATTTTGATGGAGGTTTTTATTTAGGTTCCGACAGCACCCTTCACAGTCAACTGAGGGCCGATGGCCATCGGCCGGACACGTTGGTTCATAACTGTTCGTTGTTTTCCGGCCGTTTTTGTAAAAAGCTTTGCTGTAGCTTGCGGCACAAATTTTTTCCACTCATGCAAAAGCGATTTGTGGTGTTGCTGGCGGTGTTGCTACTGGCGGGTGCAGCCTTCGCACAGGCGTTTATTGGTCCGGTATTGGGGCCTGTTAGCTTTCGCTCGGCCAGCGTATGGGCCAGTACCGGCGAGGTACGTGCCACTGTAAAAGCAAGGATTTGGCCGGCAGGCAATAAGGCTGCCGCCAAAGAGGTGACACCACAGGTGCTGACGCCCAATGGGCCCTACCACATGCTCCGGTTCGACTTTACAGGGCTGGAGCCAGGCAGCCGCTACGAGTATGAACTGACGCCCCTGTTGCCAGCCAACCGCACCGCCGCTGGCGGCCCACGCAGTGTCAACGGTCAGTTTACCACCCAGGTGCTCTTCCAATGGCGGCAGCCTGCCCCCGATTTCAGCTTTCTCACCGGCAGCTGCGCTTACTTCAATGAACCTGCCTACGACCGCCCCGGCAAGCCCTACGGTGGCGATAGCAGCATTTTTGAAACCATGGCCAAAGAGCAGGCCGCCTTCATGCTATGGCTGGGCGATAACTGGTACACCCGCGATGTAGACTACAGCAGCACCTGGGGCTTGTGGTACCGGGCCATCCGCGACCGTAGCATGCCGGTGCTGCAAAACTTTTGGCGCAGCATGGGCCACCTGGCCATTTGGGATGACCACGACTATGGCCCCAACGATTATGGCAGCAGCTACCACCTGAAGCAAACCAGCCGCGAAGTATTTAAAAACATGTGGCTAAACCCCAGCACCGGCGACGGACAAGATGGGATATACACCCGCTACACCTATGCCGATGTAGACTTTTTTATGCTGGATGACCGCTGGTGGCGTAGCTACGACCGGCTGCCCGATAGTGTAAATGGCCAACCCAATGCCGAAAAGCAGATGATGGGCCGGCAACAACTAGCGTGGCTGAAAAACGAGCTGCGCTACAGCAAAGGCAATCCCTATATCAGCTTCCGCATTATCAGCATTGGTAGCCAGGTACTCAACCCCGGTAGTCCTTTTGATAAGCTGCTCGATTTTTCAGCAGAGTACCATGATCTCATCAATTTCATCAGGACCGAAAAAATTGACGGTGTCCTCTTTCTTACCGGCGACCGGCACCATAGCGAAATCATCAAAGTGCAGCACCCCGGCGTGTATCCGTTGTACGATATCACTTGCTCGCCGCTTACCAGCGGCACGCATGCCTTTAATGGCAAAGAGGCTAGCAATCCCTGGCGGGTGCTGGGCA
This sequence comes from Chitinophagaceae bacterium, assembly GCA_025455665.1. GTDB lineage: Bacteria > Bacteroidota > Bacteroidia > Chitinophagales > Chitinophagaceae > Phnomibacter. Next base: position 8,704 of record JALOMC010000072.1, read on the forward strand.
TCGATAAGTTGCAGAACTACGGCCGCATCAGCATAAGTGGCGGACGTAGCAACCGCAGCCTGAAAGTGGAGTTTGTAGGCCTGAAAGGCGAGAAGTTGGGCGAATGGGCGGTGAATGAAAAGGAACTCCGCTTTTAGAGGGCCATGTTTGGTGCCAAAGCTAAACAGCGGTGATTGCGGCAGCAGTTCGTACTTTGCGGCCGCGGCCAGGGCTGCTCTTTTTCGATATGAAGATTCACATCACGTACGATCGTAATAAAACGCTGCAGGCGCTGCGCTATCATTTTGTGTCGCGGTCCGAAATCAAAGTATTGC
>JALOMC010000073.1 GCA_025455665.1 Chitinophagaceae bacterium
TTCACATTCTTTCTATTCCAACTCTGCCGCGGGCCTATCGGGCCTGGCATGCTGCAGGCGAGTGCGCTGGCCAAGGGTGTAGTAGGTATCCAGGCCGGTGCTGCACACGGCCTCCAATTGCTGCAGGTGCACCGCGCCATCGGGGGCCATGGCACTGGCGGGCAGGCTGCAGTATTGTACCTCGCCTATTATGAGGTAGGTGCCATTGTGCCGGATGGGCATTATTTCTACCAGCTGCAAGGCTACCTGCACCAGGCTTTCGGCCACAAAGGGGGCAGGTATGCCGGGGCGCAGCAGGGGCGTCAGGCCCGTGGCATCAAACTCGCTGGTATCATCGTTGTATTTGGCGCTGGTTTGGTGGGCCTGCCGCAGCAGGTGGGGGTGCACACTGTTCAGCGTGTACCAGCCGGTGCTTTCTATATGCGCCAGGGTGTGCGGGGTGGCTTCGCGGGGGCGGTTGATGAGGCCAATGAGGGCCGGGTTGGCGCCCAGGTGCACAATGTTTTGAAACAGGGCGAGGTTGTGCCGCCCCTCGGGGCTGCTGGTGCCTACCAGCATGGCTGCTTTGGGGCCGCTGAGGGCGCTTAGCAGGTTGGCCCGGTAAAATCGTTCCATGCCGGCCAGGTCGGCGGCGCTGTATTCTGCCATTGGCAAATGATCGTGGTGGGTCATAGCACAGCACTAACCCGCGGGGCGGCCAAATAGTTGCAGGGTTGTGCTACAGGCTCTGCTTCATCAGGCTGTAAATGATTTTGTGATCGGCCGGGCCCAGCTGCAGGGTGGTATCCTGCGGCACGTAGTGTATTTTATAGCTCTGGATGGCGGCGCGGGGCTTGCTGATATCGTAGCCAATGAGGCGCAGGCCCATCAGCGCATCAAAGCCGGCGGGTACTTCGATGGCCGTCGTATCGTACCACAGGCCGTAGCCGGCCTCGGCCAGTCGCTGCCACGGAAAGTAGCGGCTGGGGTCCACCTTGCGGCCGGGGGCTATATCGGCATGGCCTACAAAATGCTTGCGCTGAATGCCAAAGGCTTTTTTGAGGTAGCCGAGCAGCTCTATCACGGCGCTGATCTGTGCTTCTGAAAATGGTTCGCTGCCGTTGTTGTCTATTTCTATGCCAAGGCTGCTGCTGTTGAGGTCGGTGGCGCCGCCCCAGCTGCTGGCGCCGGCATGGTGGCCCCGCAGGTAGTCGTTCAGCATGTGTACCACCTGGCCATCGCGGCCCACCACGTAGTGCGAACTGACGGCTGTGCGGGGCGTGGTAAAGGTGCTGATGGTTTGGGCAGTGCTGTTTTGGGCGGTATGGTGCAGTACCACCAGGCTGGGCCGGCGCATACTAAAGTTGGTGGTGCCTACAAAGCGGGTGGCAAACGAATCGGCCAGCGGATAGCGGCTGATGGACTTTCCGAAGGCCCGGGCCTGCTTTTTATACACACGGTTGGTAGCCCGGTAGGGCGAGATGCTGCAAGCGTAAAAAAGAGCGATCAGGCCAAGGGTGAGGCCAAGGGAAGCGGGGGCTTTCATAGCGGGTAATTCATTGAAAAAGAAAAGATTAAAGCCTGGTTGTCGGCAGGCTACTACATGGCCTGTCGTCGGCCATCGAAAATGCGGAAAATGGCCGGAACGGGGCCCGGAAAAAATTTTTCTCATTGCATATGTGGAAAAACCTTCCTAACATTGTGTAGACATTGATGGCAAACCATTGATTGTCAGTCACACCGACACGTTGCTTACTGCGTTCCCTGAGGGGATGCTTCAGAAGATCTCGACCATTGTCTATTTTTTGTGATGCAGGCCAGGATACCCGCCTGGTCGTAATGCTGTGGCTATTACACCGGCCCGGCGCTTTTCAAAATCCCCCGATTCCTTAAACAAGGCTGGATTGCCCTTGACCGGTATTGGCACCGGAGAAGGGTTTTCATTCATTGTTCAATTCTTTGTGATGGCTACCATTATCCCTACACGCTTAGGGGTACTCTTGTTTTGTCTTCTTACCTCAAGCGTTGTTTTTGCGCAGATCGATATTTTCGAGGTGATGCAGCGGAAAGACCTTCGGCTATCGGAGGTGGAGGCGCTGGCAAAACGCTATTTTGATAGCACCGGCACCGAGCGGGGCACGGGCTACAAACAGTACCAGCGCTGGCTGTACGAGCAGCGTTTTCACCGCGATGAAAAAGGCTACCTGCTGCCCGACGACTACGATTGGCAGGCTTACAAAAATTTTAAAAGCAAGGACAGCACCCTGGTGCTGATGGGACAAGTGCCTGCTGCGGGCAGCACGGGCCCATGGGTGGAAAGAGGCCCCTGGAACTGGAACCGTACCGGTGGCTGGAACCCCGGCGTGGGCCGTATTACTGCCATTGCTATTCATCCGTCTGATACCAATACTATATACATTACCAGCCCCGGTGGCGGTGTATGGAAAACGGCTGACGGTGGCCAGAACTGGGTGCCGCTGACCGACTATAATAGCCTGTGGATGAACATGTTCAGCGTGTGCATAGACCCGCAAAACCCCAACACGGTGTATGCGGGCAGTAGTGCCAATGTGGTCATCAAATCGGTGGACGGCGGTGCTACCTGGGTACCCATCAACAGCGGCATGACCGGCATCATCCGCAAGGTGATTGTACATCCTACCAATTCGAATATTGTGTTTGTAGCAGCCGGCAATGGCATTTGGCGCAGCCTGAACGGCGGCGGGGCCTGGACCCGTGTGTTTGCCGGTACCAGCCTCGAAGACATCGACTTCAAACCCGGCGCCCCTGCTATTGTGTACGCCAGCAGTGGCAGCATTGCCCTGCGGTCGGCCGATGGTGGCGCTACGTGGACGGTGCTGGGTACAGCCCAGGGCATCATGGGCAGTGGCCGCACCCTGGTGGCAGTATCGCCGGCCAATCCTGAGCGGGTGTATGTAGCACAGGCCAGTGGCAACGAATTTGGGGCGCTGTATGTAAGCGATAACAGCGGCCTCAGTTTTACCACCGCAGTGGCCGGTTCGGCCTCCTCGTGTACCAACTTTTTTGGCTACGAAACCACGGGTTGTGGCTCGGGTGGACAGGCCGGGCACGATATGGCGCTTTCCATCAGCCCGGTAAATGCCGATGAAGTGCACATTGGCGGCATCATCGTATTCCGGTCGTTGGATGGTGGCAAAAATTTTTCGCCCCAAACAGCATGGAGCTACCCCAACAGCATTGGCTACAACCATGCCGATGTGCATGCGCTGGAGTGGGTACGCAGCACCTTGTATTCCGCGTCGGATGGGGGCATTTACAAAACCACCGACCGTGGCGACAACTGGATAGACCTGAGCGCCGGTTTGGGCATCCGCCAGTTTTACCGCATTGCCAACAGCAAATCGAACAGCCAGCTGTTTACCGGCGGTGCGCAGGATAATGGCAGCAGCCTTTTTAACAATGGTACCTGGATAGATTGGCTGGGTGCCGATGGGATGGAAGGCATTATTCACCCCACCAATACCAACCTGGTATGGGGTACCAGCCAAAATGGTACGGTATACCGCAGTACCAATGGCGGGCAAAGCTATACCACGCTCAACCGGCCATCGACAGGCGAATGGGTGACCCCGCTGGACTACGATGAAACAAACAATGCCATTGTAGGCGGCTGGACGGGCGTATTTCGCTCCACCAACAATGGCGATACCTGGACCCGCATCAGCGGCAGCACCATTAATGTGACGCTGACCTGCGTGGCGGTGGCCCCCTCTAACCCCAACTACATTTACGCCAGCAAAAACAGCACCCTGTGGGTGACGCGTAATGGCGGCACCACCTGGACAGCACTTACCCTGCCGGCTGTGGCCAACGATATAGCCGTGAGCCCCACCAATCCTGAAAAGATCTGGATTGCCTGCAACAGCACCTTCAACCGCATATTTGTGTCGGCCAATGGCGGCAGCAGCTTTACGGCCCTTTCCGATAATTTGCCCACGGCTATTGCCCGCACCATTGCGGTAGACAGCGATGCCGATGAAACCATTTACGTGGGCATGAACGTGGGTATTTTTTACCGCAGCAATACCACCAGCGGTTGGATGGACATTACCAACAACCTGCCGATGGCACCGGTAAATGACCTGAAAATACAGCAGCAAGGACGACTGCTTCGTGTAGCTACATTCGGCCGTGGTGTGTGGGAGCGTCCGCTGATCAATGCCGTATCGGTATCGTGTGGTACGCCTACCAACCTGGCCGTCACCGCTGTCAGCAGCAACTCGGCCACGGTAAGCTGGGATGCCGTGAGCGGTGCCGCCAGCTACGTGGTGGAGTACAAAACAGCCGCCGCCAGCAGTTGGACAGTAGCTGCCAGCGCCATCACGGCTACTTCGGTCAATATCATTAACCTGAGCAGCGCCACCAGCTACAGCTGGCGGGTGGCGGCTGTGTGCAGTGGTACCGCCGGTAGCTTTGCCGAAGGGCAGTTTCAAAGCCTGGTGGCGTGCCAATCGCCGCTCAGCCTGGTGGCCAGCAGCATTACCGAAACGTCGGCCAGCATCGGCTGGGCAGCCAATGGCGGCTCGGTAAACTATGAAGTAGCCATGAAGGCGGCTACCGAAACCACGTGGACCACCCTGGCAGCCAGTACTACCGCTACCAGTTGGCCGCTTACCGGCCTGGCAGCTGGTACTACCTACGATTGGCGGGTGCGTACCCTGTGCAGCGGCAATAGCAGCGCATGGGTAAGTGCACAGTTCAGCACCGTGGCGGCAGTAGTATGTGCCGATGCGTTTGAGCCCAACAACAATTCGAAGCAAGCCAAAGCCATTCAGCCCGGTATCATTTACAATGCTGGCATCAGCAGCAGTACCGATGAAGACTGGCTGCGCTTCAGCACCGGAAACAATGACATTACCAATGTGAAACTCACACTATCCAACATGCCCGCCGATTACGATGTGTACCTGTACGATCGGAATATGCGCATGGTGGGTGCATCGGTCAACAATGGCACCGGCAATGATATCATCATCTTCAACTCGCTGGCCAGGCGCACTACCTATCTGGTAAAAATTATGGGTAAAAATGGCGCCTTTAACAGCCGGCAGTGCTACAATATTTCGGTAGCGCTGAATGCTACTGCCTGGGCGCCCGAGCCGGGGGCTACCATTGCATACGATGATGACCTCACTGGTACCATCTTGTATCCCAATCCGGCCGATAAATTCTTCAACCTGCGGCTGGAAAGTAAAGTGGAAGAAGCAGCTACGCTGCAGCTGACCACCGGTACCGGCCATGTGGTACGCAGGTTGCCGGTGCGCCTTTTCAAAGGGCAGAATCAGCTGCGTTTTTCGGTGGCCGATTTGCCGGCAGGCGTGTACATGCTACAGCTGCAAAGTGGTGGCCAGCGCCTGCAGCAGCAGCTGATGGTGGTGCACTAAATTCCTTTAGCAGACAATGGTGTATTTATAGATCCTATCACAAAGAACCGGCCGGATGATTCTTCATCTGGCCCTTTTTCTTTTTAGGCATTTTTTGCGGCAATAAAAGGCTGCCCGCAGGCGTATACATCGCATGGCTGATTTTCTGCAGGCAAGGCGGCTTTTGCCGGTTGTGGTCATGCTTACTTGCGCATGGCTTTTGCCCATGGCCGGCACGGCGCAGTGGGCCCGCTACTCGCCCCAGTGGTCGGCTGCTCTTCACCAAAAGGGCAATACGGCGGCCGGCTGCCGCTACCTGCAGCCGGTAGAAAAGCAACTGGTACAGCAGCTGAACATGCTACGCCAGCAGCCGGCCCTGTTTGCCCGCACGGTACTGGTTAGCTACCTGAATGCCGAAAAGCCCGATTGGCGCCAAAACTGGTATTACAAAAGCCTGTACGATACACTGCTGGTACTAAAACCGCAGCCTTTGTTATTGCCCGACTCGCTGTGTTGGGTAAGTGCCCGCTGCCACGCCATCAGCAGCGGCCAGGCCGGCTACGTGGGCCACCAGCGGCTGAGCAATGAATGCCAGCGTTTGCTGCACTACCACGCCGAGTGCTGCCACTACGGCTACAGCCAGCCGCTGGCTATTCTGGTATCGCTGTTGGTAGATGAGGATATTCCTGACCTGGGGCATCGGCGCATTTTGCTATCGCCTTATACCAAAGTAGGCGTGGCTTTTGCCCCGCATGCGCAGTACAACTACAATACCGTATTCAATTTGGCAAACTAGCCCGCCGCCGGGCTAAAAGCAGGTAACCTGCCAGCTGCGGCTGTGCTGCTGCCCGCCTTCCAAGGCTATGATGCCTGCTTTTTGGCTCAGCTGGCCCTGGTGCTGCACCAGGTCGGCGTGGCCACACCACGGCTCCAGGCATACAAAGGCACCACCGGGGGCACTCCAAATGCCAAAGTCAGGAAAATCGGCACAGTCGAAATGCAGCCCATGATTGTGATCGTGGCTGGCATAGGTCACCCGCTGTACGCCCCAGTTTCTAAACACCAGGGCATCTTTTGCAAACAGTTCGGCCGATAAGGGTAGTTGGCCTTCGGCGTTCAGGGCTGTATCTGCCGTTTGGCCGCTCAGCAGCCCATCGTGCAGCAGCCAGCGCTGTGCTGCTACCGGTGGCTGCCACTGCAGGTAGTGCTGCTGTGGCTGGCTGCCAGCTACCAGTGGCCAGGCAAAAGCGGGGTGCCCTCCCACTGAAAAATACATGAGTTCCTCACCCTCGTTTTGCACGGAGTAGGTCACGCTCAGGCTGTGCTGCTGCAATTGGTACGCTATTTCAAACACAAATAAAAATGGGTACTGCAGCTGCATGGCGGGCGTGCTCCGCAGTTGCAATACACACCGGGTATCGGTTTGGTCGATGGTATCAAACAGGTGGTCGCGGGCAAAGCCGTGGCGTGGCAGGCTGTAGGCTTGCCCGTGGTGCTGGTAGCGGCCGCCTACCAGGCTGCCCACTATGGGGAACAAAACGGGCGAATGCTTGGGCCACGCACTGCCGGCCTGCCACATGTATTCAATGCCATTGGTATGAAGCAGGCTTTGCAGTTCGGCGCCGTGGGGCTGTATACGGGCCTGCAGGTAATGGTTTTGGAGTAGTATGACCGACATTGTTTCAAGAAGTATTGTGGAGCAGCAATATACGGTCTCGTCATGGGTATGCCAGCCATCTTTATATAGCCGTTTTCAGTCAGCTTTTCAGTGACGAAGGTCATCTGGCAGGCAGCTGTAAGCAGGTACCTTAACAGTGTAAAAACTGATTGTTTCACTGTTAAAAACAGTCTGCCATGAAAAAGATTCTGCTCATTGCTATGTTGCCCTTTTTCATGCCTGTATTCGGGCAAAAATGGGCCAAGGAATACGACTTCGTCAACGATAATGTTTGCGGCCTTAGCCTGGTAAAGAAAAATGGCAAGTATGGGTTTGTAAACAAAGAAGGCAAGGTAGTGGTACCCCTCATCTACGATGAATCATCGACCATGAGCGAAGGGTATGCACCTGTGCGCCAGGGCGAACTATGGGGCTTTGTAGATAGTGTGGGGCATGTGACCATCAATCCTCAATACAACGATGCACTTTGCTACCACGATGGCAGAGCTGCGGTAAAGCAAGGCGGCAAATGGGGTTTTGTAGACTATGCCGGTAAGCTGGTCATTCCTTTCACGTTCGATAATGCCCGCGGCTTCAGAGAGGGCATGGCTGCTGTCAGCAATTTGAAAGGCTACTGGGGCTTTATAGACGTAGAAGGCAAGCTGGTGATTCCATTCATGTACCACTTTGCTGATAATTTTCAGGATGGTGTGGCCAAAGTGATGAAAGGGGAGAAGAGCTTTCACATCAACAAGCACAATATCGAAATCAAAGAATAATTGGCAATAAGAGTAGAATAGAAAGGGGCGGCCAGCAATTGGTCGCCCCTTGTTTTATTGCCATATGTCAGCGTCTTACATATTCCGTCGGTATTGGCCGCCCACTTCGTACAGGGCTTTGGTTATTTGCCCCAGCGAACAATACTTCACGGTTTCCATCAGTTCGGCAAAGAGGTTGCCATTGCTGACGGCCACTTGCTTCAGTCGCCGCAGTGCTTCCTGGCTCTGCGCTTCGTTCCGTTTCCAAAACGCCTGCAGGTTGGCTATTTGTTGTTCTTTTTCATCGGTGGTGCTTCGGATTACCTCACCTGGTATCTGGGTGGGGCTGCCTTGCTTGTTCAGGAAAGTATTTACCCCCACAATCGGTAGTTCGCCGGTGTGCTTCAGCATTTCGTAGTGCAGGCTTTCTTCTTGTATCTTATTGCGCTGGTACATGCGTTCCATGGCGCCCAGTACGCCGCCGCGTTCGGTAATGCGATCAAACTCTTTCAGCACAGCTTCCTCTACCAGATCGGTCAGCTCTTCTATAATGAAAGAACCCTGGATGAAATTTTCGGTTTTGGCGCTGCCCAGTTCGCGGTTGATGATCAGTTGAATAGCCATGGCCCGGCGTACGCTTTCTTCGGTAGGGGTGGTAATGGCTTCATCGTACGCATTGGTGTGCAGGCTATTGCAGTTGTCGTAAATGGCGTACAAGGCTTGCAGCGTGGTGCGGATGTCGTTGAAATCAATTTCCTGCGCATGCAAGCTGCGGCCGCTGGTTTGTATGTGGTATTTCAGCTTTTGGCTACGGTCATTGCCTTTGTATTTCAGCTTCATGGCCTTGGCCCAAATGCGGCGGGCCACACGGCCTATCACACTGTACTCGGGGTCCATGCCATTGCTGAAAAAGAAGCTCAGGTTGGGGGCAAAATCATCGATGTGCATGCCGCGGCTGAGGTAATACTCTACATAGGTAAAACCATTGGCCAGCGTAAAGGCCAGCTGCGTAATGGGGTTGGCCCCCGCTTCGGCTATGTGGTAGCCACTAATGCTCACACTATAAAAGTTGCGCACCTTGTTTTGAATAAAGTACTCCTGCACATCGCCCATCAGTTTCAGCGCAAACTCTGTGCTGAAAATGCAGGTGTTTTGTGCCTGGTCTTCTTTCAAAATATCGGCTTGTACGGTGCCCATCGGCAGGCAGCACTTCATTGCCACTCAGGCCCAGCAGCTGCAGGCCCAGCCCGTTGTTGCCTTCGGGCAGGCGGCCGGGTGCCAGCGGATTATAATACAGCGGCCGTGGCAGGTGGCGGTATTTCTCTTCGGCGTATTGCTGTACTGCTTCCCACCGGTTGTTGTCGCCAATCCATTTTTCGCATTGCTGATCAATGGCTGCATTCATAAAAAATGCCAGCAGCATCGGGGCCGGCCCATTGATGGTCATGCTCACAGAAGTGCGGGGATCGCACAGGTCGAAGCCGCTATACAGTTTTTTGGCATCATCTACAGTCGCAATGCTTACTCCACTGTTCCCAATTTTTCCATAGATATCCGGTCGGTGGGCGGGGTCCTCTCCGTAGAGGGTCACACTGTCAAAAGCGGTACTCAGGCGCTTGGCCGGCTGGTCGTGGCTCACATAGTGAAAGCGTTTGTTGGTGCGCTCCGGGCAGCCCTCGCCGGCAAACATGCGGGTGGGATCTTCGCCCTGCCGTTTTAGTTCAAATACACCAGCAGTGTACGGAAATTCGCCGGGCACATTTTCCTGCAACTGCCAGCGCAGCAGGTCGCCCCAGTCTTTGTACCGCGGCAGTACTACTTTTTTGATGCGGGTGCCACTCAGCGAAGTGGTGGTCATAGCCTGGCGAATCACTTTGTCACGCACCTGGTATTCAAATATCTCGCTACTATATTTCTTTACTACTTGCGGCCAATTGGTCAGCAGTTTGCTGCATTGGCGGTCCAGTTGTTGGCTGTATTGTTGCTGCAGTTGTAGCAGGGTTTCGTTTTGGCTGGCAGCCGGTTCTTGCAGTATGCCATCCAGTTGGTACAGTTTGCTGGCAATGGCAGCCTGTTCATTCGCCCATTGGTCGTACTGCCGGTTAGTGTCGGCTATTTCGCTCAGGTAGCGCACCCGGGCAGCCGGTATTACAGCTTGCGATACTTTGGCAGTGTCGGCAAAGCTGGCAGCACCAAAATCGATACCGGTTTTTTGGATCAGCACTTGCAGCAGGCGGCTGAACAGCAGGTTCATCCCTTCATCGTTGAACTTGCTGGCCATGGTACCAATAATGGGCAGTTCATCATCCTTGGCGGTCCACAAGGCGTGGTTGCGCTTGTACTGCTTGCGTACATCGGCCAGTGCATCCAACGCACCTGCTTTGTCAAACTTGTTGATGGCAATCAGGTCGGCATAGTCCAGCATGTTGATCTTTTCCAGCTGTGAGGCGGCACCATACTCCGGTGTCATTACATACAGGCTGGCCTGGCAGAAATCGAGGATAGATGCATCACTTTGGCCGGTGCCGGCGCTTTCGAGTATAATGAGGTCGAAGCCAGCTGCCGCACACACATCAATGGCGTCCTGCACGTGGGCACTCAGGGCGGCATTGTCTTCGCGGGTGGCCAGGCTACGCATGTAGGCCCGCGGGTGCGAAATACTGTTCATGCGGATGCGGTCGCCCAGCAAGGCGCCACCGGTTTTCTTTTTCGATGGGTCTACCGAAATGACAGCGATGGTTTTGTTTGTGCCTTCGGTCAGTGTAAGGAAGCGGCGTACCAATTCGTCCGTCACCGAAGATTTGCCGGCGCCGCCCACGCCGGTAATGCCGAGAACTGCCCCCCGGCCCCCGGAGGGGGCGGGAGAAGATGCTTCATTTTCAGGTTCTGTTTCTTTTGTAGGTAGGCTTTCTAACTTGGTTACAATCTTCCTTAATACACTTTCAATATCATTTTCGATTTCGTGGTTTTGAAAACGAATAACATCGAAACCCAATAATTGCAACTGCTTTGTACGTGCTTCATCACTTAGCTGCATGTCAGGTAAACTGTGATACAATCCATCTACTTCTACAACCAAGCCTTTGCTCAGGCAAGCAAAGTCAGCGATGGAACTGCCAATAATGTGTTGTCTGCGAAACTTATAGCCTGTCTTTTTGCTTTGTAATTTTTCCCAAAGTAGTTGTTCTGATGGAGTTGGATTGTAGCGATGCTCTTGTGCAAACGCTTTTAACCGACCATAAACCATTGGGTCAGCTTTGAAATGGCCGACAGTTGTGGATGGCTGGGGGGAATGGACGGCATCTTTTATACCCAGTTCGGCTTTCGAAATGGCCCGGGCAATGCGACGAATGTCTTTGGATTCGCCTAAGGGTAGCTTGCCATTCCAGTGTTGTTCGGCCAGCCAAAAACCAGATTGTCCATTTTCCCCCGCTGAAGGCCAGGGGGCCTTCGACCGCTCCAGCAAATCTTCGATCATCCCTTCGAGGCCCATTTCGCGGCCATCATCGGGGCTGTAAATGCGGGTAATGCCGTACGCATGCAGCTCTCGTATCTCTTCTGGCAAAATGGTGCCGCCACCACCGCCAAAAAGTTTGATATGTCCGCAACCATTTTGCTCCAGCAAGTCTTTCATGTATTTGAAAAACTCCACATGCCCGCCCTGGTAGCTGGTGATGGCAATGGCATGTGCATCTTCTTCAATGGCTGCTTCTACTATTTCGTGCACACTGCGGTTGTGGCCCAGGTGAATGATTTCGGCGCCCTTCGATTGCAAAATGCGGCGCATAATATTGATGGCGGCATCGTGTCCGTCGAACAAACTGGCAGCAGTAACTATTCTGATTTTCGGTTGGAGATCAGTCATGGCAGGCAACAACATTTTAATAGGCGGGCAAAAATAAAGCATCCGGCCTGCCACCGCTTCATGATGCGCTGGCCCACCGGATGCCTTTAACATTTGAGCTGCTGCAGGGCTACTGCACGGCTATCATGCTGATCTCCACGTTTACATTTCGGGGAAGTCCTTTCACAGCTACCGTTTCGCGGGCCGGATAGTCGCCGCTGAAGTATTGGCCGTACACTTCATTCACGGTGTTAAACAGCGACATATCGCTCAGAAAAATGGTTGTTTTTGCCACCTGATCAAACTGCATGCCTGCTTCGGTCAAAATGGCTTGCAGGTTTTTCATTACCTGGTGGGCTTCCTCCTGCACCGTGGCATTGTTCAGTTCGCCGGTAGCGGGGTCGATGGCTACCTGGCCGCTGATGAAGAGCATGTTGCCCGCTTTGATGGCCTGGTTGTACGGCCCGATTGGTGCTGGCGCTTTATCAGTTTTAATGGCTTGTTTCGACATAATGCTGCTTTCTTTTTTTAGCGGAAACGAATGTAGCAGATTGATTGCAATCCATGATTTTTGCAGCTGTTGCGCTTTTGCAGCTTTGTTCGCATGAATGCTATTTTTTACGATCCCCACCAGTTGGCTCCATCGCTTTGGCAGCA
>JALOMC010000074.1 GCA_025455665.1 Chitinophagaceae bacterium
AAAGTGGAGCTGCAGGGATTCGAACCCTGGTCCAAACAAATTCGCCAAACGCTTTCTACATGCTTATTCCGGCATTATTTGTCGGGAAACAACAGGAACCGGACACACCAATTATTTCCTTAGCTGCATGGTCTTAAGCTACAGTCACAGCCTTCTGTAGCAGCAACCTGTTTTGTTTTTGAGTCGGCGGCGGCGCATGGTAACAGATCAACCCGCACGGCGGCCCTAATGACTACTTAATCACTGATTAAGCGGCCATGGCATACGAAGTATTGCCATTTGTGATTTGAATATTCAGATTAGCGTGCTAATTATCCAACGCACGGCATGCTTACACGTTCAAAGATCTTTGCTGTCAAAACCGGTCAGCCCCGGGGAAGCTGCTGCAACAGTGGGCTGAGGCCTGCTGCTGCGCAACTGCTGCAAAGGTAGCGGTTAGTGCCCAAGTAGCCGCTGTTACCAGCTTGCCAAAAAAACAGCGGCGGCCTTTTTCAAGAAAGCCGCCGCTATCATCTGCACATGATCGCTTTTGCACCCTATCACGTTTGCACCCTACCACATTCGCACATTGTCACATTTGCGCATTGTTGCATTTGCACATTGTTGCATTTGCACATTATCACATTTGCACATTATCACATTATTTCCCCTTCCCCCATCCTATCCAATCGTTCAGGTTGGCGTACAGCATCAGGCCCAGTAGCAGTACCATGCCTATTACCTGGGCTATTTCCAAAAACTTTTGGTTGGGTTTGCGGCCGGTAATCATTTCAATAAGCGTGAACAGCACATGGCCACCATCGAGGGCGGGTATTGGCAGCAGGTTCATAAAAGCCAGCATAATGCTGAGGAAAGCGGTCAGCATCCAAAAACTTTCCCAATCCCACACGGGGGCAAACAGGTTGCCAATGGCTTTGAAGCCGCCTACTGCCTTGTAGCCACCTGTGCTGGGCTGCACTATCTTTTTGAATTGATCGATATAATCGGTCAGCGATTTTTGGGCGAGGCGCAGGCCGGCGGGAATGGCTTGCAAGGGCCCATGCCTGGTCACCTGAAACTGCAAGTAACCGGCGCTGTCCATTTGCTGTAGTCGCACATAGGGGTATGAAAAAGGAGCCACGCTCAGCTTGCCCTCGGCCGATATTTGTACCTGCCGGCTCAGGGTGTCTTTGCCACGCAAAAATTGCACCTCTGCTACCTGGCCCTTCCTTGGTTGCACCAGTGGGGCCAGTTCATCAAAAAAGCCCACCGGCTGACCGTTGACGGCCAGTATCCGATCGCCTGTGCGGAGGCCCGCTTTGCCGGCACCCAGCGTATCTACCACTGCCCCCAGCGTAGCAGGCGTACGTGGCAGCAGCAGCATGCTGCGCTTGCGTTCTACCAGCTTGCCAATCATGTCGGTGGGTATTACCAGCTTCAGGCGTTGGCCGTTTCGCTCCACCTCCAGGCTATCGCTGATGGCAATGCGTAGTGCCAGGTCGCGGTAGTCGGCTACTTCTTTGCCGTTTACGCTTACTACGTTATCGCCATTTTTCAGGCCTATCTGGTACAGCAGGCTGTCTTGTATGGCTATGCCATATTTCAGCGATTGCAGCGGCACCTTCTTTTCGCCCCACACCATGGTGATAAACGCGTAGATGACAATTGCTGTGAGCACATTCATGATCACGCCACCCAGCATCACGATGAGGCGCTGCCAGGCAGGCTTGCTCCGAAATTCCCAGGGCTGCGGTGGCAGGGCCAGTTGCTCTTTGTCCATGCTTTCGTCTATCATGCCCGATATTTTGACGTAACCGCCCAGGGGCAGCCAGCCAATACCGTACACGGTTTCGCCTACTTTTTTCTTAAAAAGGGCAAACCAGGGATCGAAAAACAAGAAGAAACGCTCGACCCTGCAGCCAAACCAGCGGGCAGTAATGTAGTGCCCAAACTCGTGCAGGATTACCAAAATAGAAAGGCTGAGCAGCAGCTGCCCCACCTTTACGCCTACTGAGCTCCAATCAATGTCTAACAGTATCATGTTACTTACAAGTGCCCCCCGGTATTGTTACTGGCCGGGTTTGGGCCGGTGAAGATAGCTACAGATAATGCAGCTGGTACATTAATGAATTTACAAACCTGGCAGGTGGCCGCCACGCCATGCTGCGCTGCTACTACCTATTACAAGTGAATAAGGGAAGCGGCGTACTCCCGGGCGGCTGCGTCGCTTTCAAAATAATCGTCGAGGCTTGGCTCGGCTATGAAGCTGATCTGCTGCATGGTTTTTTCCACCATGGCCATCATATCCAGAAAGCCAATCCGATTGCGCAAAAAGGCCCACACCGCTATTTCATTGGCTGCGTTCATAATACAAGGCAGGTTGCCTCCTTTTTGCAGCGCTTCTATGGCCAGTGCCAGGTTGCGAAAAGTGCGCAGGTCGGGCTCTTCAAAAGTCAGCTGCTCATACTTGCGAAAATCGAGGCGGGGAAACTGGTTGGCAATCCGCTGCGGGTAAGCCATGGCGTATTGGATGGGTAGCTTCATGTCGGGCAGTCCCATCTGGGCTTTGATGCTGCCATCGGTAAACTGAACCATGCTATGGATGATGCTCTGCGGATGGACGACCACCTCTATTTGCGATGGCTGCAAGTCGAAAAGCCACTTGGCTTCAATCATCTCCAGCCCCTTATTCATCAGCGTGGCACTATCGATGGTAATTTTGGCCCCCATGGCCCAGTTAGGGTGCTGCAGGGCGTGGTCTCGCTTTACGTTTACCAAAAAGTTGGGCTTTTTGCCCCTGAATGGTCCGCCGCTGGCAGTAAGAATAATCTTCTCAATCTTGTTGTGCCACTCGCCCACCATGCACTGAAATATGGCTGAGTGCTCACTATCTACCGGAATGATGGCCACGCCTTTTTCGGCGGCTCGCCGCATCACAATGTCGCCGGCTACTACCAGGGTTTCTTTATTAGCCAGGCCAATGGTTTTGCCCAGCTCTACTGCCTGCAGTGTGGGCCTTAGCCCGGCATAGCCTACTATGCTGGCCAGCATCATGTCGTAGCAGTCCATAGCAGCCGCCTGCACCAGGGCCTCTTCGCCGGCAAATACTTTGATGTTGGTTTTTGCCAGGGCCTCCTTTACTTTTTGGTAGCGGGCCTCATCGCCTATCACTACCACATTGGGGTCAAACTGCAGCGCCTGCTGCACCAGCAGCTCATCGTTGTTTTGGGCGGTTAGTATTTCGGCCGAAAACAAATCGGGGTTGGCGGCTATTACATCCAGCGCCTGGGTACCAATGGAGCCGGTAGACCCGAAAATGGCGATTCGTTTTTTTTGTACTTCGTTCATGCTGTATAAAAAGCGGGCAGCAGGTGTTGGCCTGCAGCCACGTGTTGTTTTGTTAGCGTTGCTCAGCAGCCGGGGGCATGGCTGCTTCGTAAGCCAGCAGGCCTTCGGCCAATTGGCGATCGTTGCTCAGGCGGGGTACTTTGTTTTGCCCTCCCAATTTGCCTATCGATTTCATGTAGCGGATAAAAGCCTGCGGCTGCAGCACCGTCAGGCGAAGGCGTCGGAGAATATTGCCGGCTATCAGATCGTCGTAGTACACATTGCGGCGGCGAAGTTCGTCGTCCAGCAATTGCGAAAATCGTTCCAGATCGGCCGGCGGTGTTTCAAACTCCACCAGCCACTGATGGTAGCTCTGCCCCTCGCCGGTAGCTATCATGGGTGCCACGGTAAACTCTACCACACTGGCACCCGTTTGGGCAGTAGCTACCTGCATGGCAGCTTCTACTTCCTCGGCTATCACATGCTCGCCAAAGGCGCTGATGAAATGCTTGACCCGCCCGGTAACCAACAGCCGGTAGGGGTTGGTGGATACAAACTTCACGGTGTCGCCAATATTGTAGCTCCACAGGCCGGCATTGCTATTGATGATCAGCGCATAGTTTACACCCACCTCTACTTCGGCCAACGACAGGCGGGTGGGGTTCGCCTCAAAAATTTCGGATGCAGGTACAAACTCAAAGTAGATCCCACTATTGGTGTTCAGCAGCAGTCCTTCGTGGCGCTGGCTATCCTGAAAGGCGAAGAAGCCTTCGCTGGCCGGAAACAGCTCAATGGTATCTACCGGCCGGCCCACGCTGGCAAACAGTTTCGTCTTGTACGGTTCAAAGTTGACACCGCCCTGCACCAGCACACTCAGCTGCGGAAAGAGCTGGCCCACGGGCTTGCCGCCTTGTTCAATCAGGCGGTCAAAATACATCTGCATCCACGGCGGTATGCCGCTAATCAGCGTCATGTTCTGGCTGATGGTTTCGGCCACTATGCGGTCCAATTTGGTCTCCCAGTCGTCTATACAATTGGTTTCGTAGCTGGGCAGCTGGTTGGTACGCAGGTACTTGGGCACGTGGTGGTTTACAATACCACTCAGGCGGCCGGTAGGAATGCCGCCTACCCGCTCCAGTACCGGACTGCCGCTCAAAAAAATCATTTTGCCATTGGCAAAGCCGTAGTTCCCGGTTTCGGCCATGTAGCACAGCAGGGCATTGCGGGCCGTATTAATATGGTTGGGGATAGATTCGCGGGTGATGGGGATGTACTTGACCCCGCTGGTAGTACCGCTGGTTTTGGCCAAATAAATGGGCTGACCCTTCCACAGCACATTGTGGCGCCCCTCCTTTATTTTCTGGATGTAGTCTTTCAGGCCCTCGTAGTCGCGGATGGGTACCGCCTGCCGGTATTCGGCGGGGGTGGCCACATTATCCAGGTGGTGGTCGCGGCCAAAATCGGTGGTTTTGCCCACGGCCAGCAGCTGCCGGAGGATGCGGTCCTGATCGGCCAGGGCCGTTTGCCGGTTGCGCTGCAGCTGTTTATATATATAGCTGGCAAACGGTCGGGCCAGCAGCGATTTCAGATTCATAGACGCCCTCACTTTATTTTTGCCGCCCGGCAGCCTACAGCACCGGCACGGGCAAACCCGGGCCAAATTACAGCCAAGGGGGGCAGAAAATGGCGGCTTTTTATAAATTTTTTGTTGTAGTTGAAGCCGAAAGCCCTACTTTTGCTGCCCCAAAAAATCGCATTTTATGCTCGCAGTTGTAAAAATAGCCGGTCAGCAGTTCAAGGTAAAAGAAGGGCAAAGCCTGTACGTACCGCACCTGGATGGCAAAACTGGCGATAAGGTAGAATTGAAGGAAGTACTCTTCGTAGACCGCGATGGCAAGATTGAAGCAGGTGCTGCTGTAAACGCAACTGTAAAAGCAGAAATCGTGAACGAACTGGTACAGGGCGACAAGGTGATTGCCTTCAAAATGAAAAGAAGGAAAGGCTTCCGCAAGAAGCACGGTCATCGCACCCACTACACCCAAATCAAAATCGAAAGCATTGCCTGAGCAATCGGCTTCGTTCTAATTTTTATCCCGTAAAAATTCTCTTCGAGTTATGGCACATAAAAAAGGTGAAGGTTCGGTAAAAAACGGCCGCGATTCGCAAAGCAAGCGCCTTGGTGTAAAGATCTACGGTGGTCAACCTGCTATTGCTGGCAACATCATCATTCGCCAGCGTGGCACTGTTTACCATCCTGGCAAAAATGTTGGTGTTGGTAAAGACTTCACCATTTTCGCTTTGACTGATGGCGTGGTTGAATTCAAAAAAGGCCGCGACAACAAGACTTTCGTGTCGGTTGTAACTGCGTAAAGGCGGTTGCGCTACTTTCATTTCCGCATAAAAAATGATTGATGAGATGGACGGTTGTCCATCTCATTTTTTTTGTTGCGTGGATATCGAGTTAATAAAATGATTTGGAAAAGAAAATTTCTCACTATTTTTACGATGCATTATTTACTAACCATTAAATTGAAAAAACATGGCAACTGCTAAGAAGGCCGCTAAGAAAGCTGCTCCTAAGAAAGCCGCCGCAAAGAAAGCCGCTCCCAAGAAGGCTGCTGCTAAAAAAGCTGCTCCTAAAAAAGCCGCTAAGAAAGCTGCTCCCAAGAAGGCCGCTGCAAAGAAAGCCGCTCCTAAAAAGGCTGCTGCTAAGAAGGCTGCTCCTAAGAAAGCCGCTAAGAAAGCTGCTCCTAAGAAGGCCGCTAAGTAATTGCTTGACTGCAAACATTACTTTTCAAGTCCTGCCCAGTGCAGGACTTTTTTATTTTGCGCCTCTATCTGCATCCCCCCCTCATGAACAACTACGAAATAGCCGACGCCTTTTCGCTATTGGCCAAACTAATGGACATCCATGGCGAAAACAGTTTCAAATCGAAATCGTACAGCAACGCCGCTTTTCAGATAGAGAAGCTGCCCGAACAGTTGGCCGATATGTCTGCCGAGGCCATTGCTGCAGCCCGCGGCATTGGCAGTGCCATTCAGCAAAAGATAGACGAATTGCTGCAGACGGGCCAGCTCCGCCTGCTCAGGCAATACATCGATCAAACACCTGAAGGCATTTTGCAAATGATGCAGATCAAAGGATTGGGGGCCAAAAAAATTAATACCATCTGGAAGGAAATGGGCATCGAATCAATTGGCGAACTGCAATATGCCTGCTACGAAAACCGGCTGGTGCGCTACAAAGGCTTTGGCGAAAAGACGCAGCAGAATGTACTGGAGGCTATTCAGTTTTTCCTGAATCACCAGGGTCAGTTTTTGTACCAGCAAGCCGAAGCGTGGGCGCAGCATTGCCTGCAGTTTTTGCAAACGCAGCTACCGGCAGATAGCCAGCTGGCCCTTACAGGCAGTATGCGCCGCCAGGCACTTACTATTGATTGCATCGACATACTATCAACCGCTACTGCTACACAAGTGCAGCAGGCCCTGGCACAGCTACCAGCCCTGCAAATGCTAACGGCCGATGAAGTACAGCTGCACTACCAAATTGAAAACGGTCCGAAACTACTGGTGCATCTGACCGATGCTGCACATTGGGGTAGCCGGCTATTTGCCACCACCGGCGGCCAATTGGCCGCACAACCAGATGCTTTGCCCGTACCACCCTGCGCCAACGAAGAAAGCCTGTTCGCACATTGGGAGCTGCCGTTCATTGCGGCCCCGCTTCGCGACCTGCCCGACATAGCCGCCACGGCCCGCCAGCGGCCCCTGCCGGCACTTATCCAGCCTACCGATATCAAGGGCATCATTCACTCGCACAGCACCTGGAGCGATGGCGCCCATACCATTGCCACCATGGCACAGGCGGCCAAACAGGCCGGTCTGGAATACCTGGTTATAAGCGACCATAGCAAGGCAGCAGCCTATGCCAATGGCCTGACCGAAGAACGCATTCTACAACAGCATGCCGAGATAGAAGACCTGAACCAACAGTTGGCTCCCTTTCGCATTTTTAAGAGCATTGAGTGCGATATACTGGGCGATGGTAGCCTCGACTATGCCGACGATGTACTGGCCAGCTTTGACCTGGTAATAGCCAGCGTACATAGCAACCTGAAGATGACCGAAGAAAAGGCCATGCAAAGGCTATTAGCGGCCATTGCACATCCTGCTACTACCATACTCGGCCACCCGACTGGCCGGCTGCTGCTGAGCCGCCAGGGCTATCCTATCGATCACGAACGCATTATAGACGCCTGTGCCAGGCATGGAGTGGCCATTGAGCTGAATGCGCACCCCCGCCGGCTGGATATTGATTGGACCTGGATACCAAAGGCGGTAGCCAAAGGCGTCATGATTTCTATCAATCCTGATGCGCATGCCGTTGAGGGCTTTGCAGATACACGCTATGGCGTGCTGGCAGCGCAAAAAGGCATGCTCACGGCGGCACAAAACCTGAGCAGTCTTTCTCTTACTGCATTCGAAGCTTATCTGGCCAAACGAAAATCAGGCAGGGCGTAGCAGCGGCAGCTCTACAAAAAATGTGGTGCCCTCGCCCGGACGGGTGGTAAACCAGATATTGCCGCCTGCCTTTTCTACAATGGCTTTGCAAATGGCCAAACCCAGACCGGTACCACTTGACTTGGTAGTAAAGTTGGGCATGAAAATACGCGGCTGCACTTCTGTTGGAATACCCGGCCCATTATCGGCAATGGCAATGAGCACCCGATTGCCCCGGATGGTTTCGCTTATTTCAATCTGTATGGGCTGATCAGCCGCTACAGATTCGGCAGCATTCTGGATAAGGTTGGTAAACAGCCGATTCATCTGTGTCACATCGGCATTCAGCATAAGCGGCTGTGGCAGCTTCTTCCAGTCTATCTGCAAGTTGTCTTGTATTTCGTACAGCAGTATCAGGTCTTTGATCACTGCATGCAAATCAAACTGCTGCAGTCGGGCATTGCCAATATTGGCAAACTGCGAAAACTCGAACGCAATTCGGCTGAGGTGATCAATCTGGCCTACCAGGTTGGTAGCCACTCTTTCTGAAATAAGTGGTACATCGGCATGCTTTTCTTTGATGGCCTTTTGCAAAAACTGAAGGCTCAGCTTCATGGGCGTCAAAGGATTTTTTATTTCATGCGCCACCTGCCGGGCCATTTCACGCCAGGCCAGTTCCCGTTCGTTTTGCTTCAGCATGGCTGCACTCGATTCCAGCTGATCTACCATGCGGTTGTACTGTTCTACCAGTACGCCTATTTCATTTTTGCCTTGCCACTCTATCCGTTCGTTCTTTTCGCTTAGCCTCAGCTGGTTCATCCGCTCGGCCACCACCGCAAACGAACGGGTGATGCTGCTGCTGATGAGCAAGGCCAAACCGCCCGACAGCAAAAAGACAAACGCTATGATATTGATCAGGATGACGACGAAATTGGATATCTCTTGCTTCAATTCGTTTTGCGTAGCGAAGTATGGAATTTGCAAATAGCCAATCAGCTGCCCCCCATTGCCCCGCACTGGCTGATAAATACTGCTATAAGGCAGGTTGCCGATCTGGTCGTTTTCGATGTAACGATGCAGCCTGCCTTTCGTAAGCTGGTAGAATGCCATCGGATTCATCCGATTGCTGATCACTTCTTTTAAAAACAGTACGTTTTG
>JALOMC010000075.1 GCA_025455665.1 Chitinophagaceae bacterium
TGGCGATGTACCGAAAATTGATTTCAGGGTGTACACCGCTGCCGATGGCCAGCGCCCGAAAGCGCCTGCTGCCGAAATTTATGCGTTGATTGATGCAGACCTGCAGTTTGCTGCAGCCAACCTGCCTGCTAACTGGCGCAATGCTGCTGGTGGCAACCGCTTCCCGGGTCGCCTCACCAAAGGTGCTGCCAATGGACTGTTGGCCAAAACCCAACTGTATCGCCGCAACTGGGCTGCTGCACTGAGTGCTGCGCAAGCGGTGATCAATTCGGGTGAGTATTCGTTGGCACAAAATTTTGGCAGCATTTGGACCACCGCCGGCGAAAACAACAGTGAGTCGCTGTTCGAAATTCAGGCAAGTGTAGGCCAAAGCGGTGCCGATAACTTCTTCAGCTGGCACGCCATTGCACAAGGGGTGCGTGGTAGTGGCGATTGGGACCTGGGCTGGGGCTGGAACACGCCTACCGAAAAATTGGTAAACGACTGGAGCGACAGCGATCCTCGCAAGCGTGCCAGCATCCTGTTTTCGGGTCAGCCCGATCGCTATGCCGATGTGCTGCTGATAGCGGCCGAAGCTGCCAATGAGCTGGGTGGTGCTGCCAACCAAAGGATAGCAGAAGATATGTTGGAGCTGGTGCGTGCCCGGGCACGTGGCGGCGACAATACCATTTTGCCAAAAGTGGTATTCCAGGATCAGTCGCAAATGCGCACCGCTATCCAGAATGAGCGTCGCTTTGAGCTGGCGCTGGAAGGCGACCGCTTCTTTGATTTGGTGCGCTGGGGCCTGGCACCCACGGTGTTGGGCGGTGCTGGCTATACCAATCGCCATCGTTTTTATCCCATTCCGCAGCAGGCTATCGACAACTCCGGTGGCAAGCTCATTCAAAATCCAGAGTGGCAATAAGCAAGCAAAATAAGAACTGGTGGGCGCTGGCCCTCAGCGGCCGGTGCCTTGCCTGTTCTGTCTTGTTTTTCATCCAACAACAGATTAAACAGTAACTCCCATGAAATACAGCAAAATCAATATAGCGACGGTAGCGCTGGGCCTGGGGCTGGCGCTGGCTGGTTGCCAAAAAATGGATCGGCCCAGGCTGGGCGATTTTCCGCAGGACAGCAACCCGCCCGGTGGCCCGCTTAGCTTTTATGCCGCTTTTGACGGAACCAGTACCGACCCGCTGATGAACGGCGTAGACAGCATCCGTGCCAACTTTCCGCAGTCGAACCCACTGCCCTCGGTAGCCGGCGTATCTGGCCGTGCCTTGCAGGGGCAGGATGGCAAGTCTATCTTTTATCCCTCGGCCAACGACTTTAAAAATTGCCAAAGCTTCACCATTGCCATGTGGCTGAAGAATCCGGCACAAGCAGGCCGTACCGAGTTTCTGTTCTCATTGTTCGATCCTACTTATAGCGGGTGGTCGTACAGCGCCTTCTTTTGCCTGGTAGAAAATCAAACAGCTACAAGGGCTACCATGAAGTTTAACTTGATGGACCAATGGTTGGAAGGTGACTTCAACCGCCCCATGTTTGATGGCAACTGGCACCACATTGCCTACGCCTACGATCATACCACCTCTAAAATGAACTACTACTTTGATGGACAATTGGTAACGGGCCTCACGCCTACGCAAACCGATGTTCGCAGGGGTGGCGCTCCTCGCGGCGCAGTCGATTTTTCGCAGGCCGGCCGTCTGGTAGTTGGTGGTTGGAACAAGCATGCCCCTGGCACCAATGGCCCCGGCGACGATTGGATCCGATCATTCAGCGGCACCATCGATCAGTTCCGGTTGTACACCAAGGCACTCAACGCAGCCGAAGTACAGGCGCTGTTTACTGCCAAACAATAACCATTACCGCAATTTTCATAAGCAGCTAGTTTTGGTAAAAAGGGCTGGTACAGCAATGTATTGGCCCTTTTGTTTCTTTTTCTCTTCCCTTTTTACGCTCTCAGTATGTCTATTGTCCGTACGCTGCCGCCGGTAGTTTTACTGCTGTGCCTTAGCCTGTCGTTTTGCGGCCGGCGCCAGGGCATGTTCGAGGTCGTCAGCAGCCAGTCTTCGGGCATCAGCTTTACCAATACGCTGCACCAGGCGCCGCTTTTCAGTATCCTTTACTACCTGTATTACTACAATGGCGGCGGTGTGTCGGTGGGCGATATCAATAACGATGGCCTGCCCGATATCTATTTTACTGCCAACCATAGAGCAGGTAACAAGCTGTACCTCAACAAAGGCAACTTTCAGTTTGAAGACATTACTGAAAAGGCAGGGGTAGCCGGCGATGCCGACTGGTGCACCGGCACTACCATGGCCGATGTAAATGGCGATGGCTTGCTGGATATTTATGTATGTGCGGTGAGCAGCCAGTTCGGGTTGCTGGGAAAGAATGCACTCTTCATCAACAAAGGCAATTTGCAGTTTGAAGACCAGGCCGCCAGCTATGGACTGGATTTTTCAGGGCTCAGTACGCAGGCGGCATTTTTTGACTACGACCACGATGGAGATCTCGACTGCTATCTGCTCAACCATTCTAAAAAGCCGCATGCCAATGTGGTTGATACCGTGAACAGGCGCCGCCCCGATTCGGTAGCAGGCGATCGGTTGTATAGAAATGACATCACAGCCGGCGGACGAAGATTTACCGATGTGTCTGCTACTGCTGGTATTTACCAGAGTAATCTGGGGTATGGCCTGGGCCTTGCCGTTGCCGACTTCAACAACGATGGCTGGGAAGACATTTACGTTGGCAACGATTTTCATGAAAATGACTACTACTATCTCAATAATAAGAATGGCACTTTTTCTGAAAGTGGTGCACAGCATTTTGCTCACTACAGCCGCTTTAGCATGGGCAACGATGCAGCCGACTTTGACAACGACGGGCACACGGACATAGTAACGGTGGACATGCTGCCACCCGATGAAAAAATATTGAAAACCTATGGCAGCGATGAGAATCCGAATACGTATCGGGCCAAGCTAAGCGTAAATGGTTACCAGCATCAGTATTCCAGAAATGTTTTGCAGCGCAACAATGGCAATGGCGTATCGTACAGCGATGTGGCCCTGCTGGCCGGCCCCTTTGCCACCGACTGGAGTTGGTGCCCGCTGTTTGCCGACTTTGATAACGATGGCAAAAAAGACCTGTTCATTTCGAGCGGCATTGTAAAGCGTCCGGTTGATTTGGACTATGTGCAGTATGTAAGCAGCATGGCGCAGCAAAAAGGGCTGGACATGACTGACAAGTTTGATGAAGAAACCATTGGCAAGATGCCGGATGGCGCTTCGCATCCTTTCTTCTTCAAAGGCGACGGCGCTTTAAAGTTTGAGGATGTAAGCGATGCATGGGGCACTGCTGGTATGAAGGGTTATTTCAATGGCGCCGCTTACGCCGATTTTGATAATGATGGCCATTTAGATGTGGTGATCAACAACATCAATGCACCGGCCACGCTGCTGCGCAACCGCAGTCCGGTTCCGGCTGCCATCAGTTTTCAGCTCAAGGGGCAGGCGCCAAATACCAGCGGCATTGGTGCTAAAGTGTACGTGTACACAAAGGGCCAACTGCAATACCAACTGCTAATGCCGACCCGCGGTTTTCAGAGTAGCGTGGAGCATCGCCTGCATTTTGGACTGGATAGTGCTGCAGCGGCCGATAGTGTGCTGGTGGTGTGGCCCAGCCAGCGCTGTCAGCTGTTGGGCTCGCTGGCAGCTGGCAAAACGCATGTGCTGGAAGAGGCCAATGCGAAGGATAGTTTTATAGCAGCGCTTCATTTTGCCAGCCCGGCAGCTGCCATGTATGATGCCACCACCGCTACCGGCTTGCAGTGGAGTCATCATGAAAATGATTTCAACGACTTTAACCGGCAGTACCTGCTGCCCCACCAGCAGAGCACCCGCGGACCGCGCCTGGCGGTGGCCGATGTAAATGGCGATAAACTGGAAGATATATACGTATGCGGCGCTGCGGGGCAAGCAGGCAGCTTGTGGCTGCAGCAGGCTGCAGGCAGGTTTGTAGCAGCCAATGTGCCGGCATTTGCGGCCAATGCGGCGGCCGAGGAAGTAGATGCGTTGTTTGCCGATGTAAACAAAGATGGCCACGCCGACTTGTATGTGGTAAGTGGCGGCTACGAAGCCGATAGTGGCAATGCGGTATTGGCCGATCACTTGTACATCAATGATGGCCGTGGCGGATTTTCGGAACCGACGGGTATGTTGCCGCCCATATTGGAAAACAAAAGCAGTGTAGCCGCTGCTGATGCGGATGGCGATGGCGATATCGACCTGGTAGTAGGAGTGCTGGCGCACCCAGCGCAGTACGGTCTTCCCCAAAACGCCTACCTGCTGCTGAACGATGGTGCAGGACGATTTACTACGGGCAATCTGCCAGGGCTGGCGCTGGACCAATTGGGCATTATTACCAGCATCGTATTTGCCGATGTGAATGCTGATAAGCTGCCCGACTTGCTGGTAGCCGGCGAGTGGATGCCACTGACCATTTTTATAAACAAAAGAGGTAGCTACCAACGCCAAACGGTGGCGGGTAGTAGCGGATGGTGGCAGCGATTGCTGGTAGCCGATGCCAACGGCGACGGACAGCCCGATATAGTGGCAGGCAACTGGGGACTGAATAGCAAATTGGCCGCCCACACAAATGGCCCGCTGAAACTGTATGTAAAGGACTTTGACAAAAATGGACGCGTGGAGCAGGTACTGTGTTATAGCATAGCCGGCAAGGAGTATACTTTTTTGGCCAAGGATGAATTGGAACGTGCACTGCCGGTACTGAAAAAAGCATACCTGACTTATGGCGAGGTAGCTGGCGAAACGGTGGAGTACATGTTTTACGACTTATTCAAAGACTACTATGAAGCGAAGGCTGAAACCCTGGCTTCGGGTGTATTTGTAAACGATGGCAAAGGAAGTTTTCGATTCGAGGCATTTCCTGCCAGCTTGCAAATGGGCCCCTTGTTTGCATTCGCCTCCGATGGTAGCACACTGTGGGCAGGCGGAAACTTTTACGGCACGGTGCCGTACGAGGGCCGCTATGATGCGCAAATACCTGTGAAGCTGGATAGCCGTGGCAAACCAGTGGCACAACTGCCTGCGGTGCGTGGCGAAATGAGGGATGCCCGTTGGGTGACGATCAATGGACAACCACATTTGGTCATGGCTTTTAACAATGCACCGCTGCAAGTATGGCGTGCACCGTAGCAGCAAAGACGGCAAAAAACACCTAAATATTTGGAGACATGCAAGTAACAATGACCCGAGGAGTAATGACGCTGGCACTGGTATTGTCGGCAATGATGATGGCACACTGCAACAAAGGAGGCAATGGTGGTAATACGCCTGCGCCTACACCTAATGGCGAAGTGGAGCAATGGATCACAAGGGCTGATCAGAATGCGCTGCTGCAAAAGCAAGCTGCTTTATTGCCTTTTGTATCGGCCAATAATAGTAATCCGGTAATCGATATCAACGAAGCCACTACTTTTCAAACCATCGACGGCTTCGGCTACACACTCACCGGCAGCAGCGCCTACCTTATGAACCTGATGAGTGCCGGCGAACGCAGCAAGCTGCTGACAGAGCTGTTTGGGAATGCCGAGTCGAGCATTGGTGTAAGTTACCTGCGGCTTAGCCTGGGCGCCAGCGACCTGAGCCCCGCTGTTTTCAGCTACAACGATTTGCCTGCCGGCCAAACCGATGAAACCCTATCAAGGTTTAGCCTGGCGGCCGATACGCTGGATCTTATTCCGGTGCTGAGGCAAATACTGGCCATCAATCCCAATATCAAAATCATGGCTTCGCCGTGGAGTGCGCCGGTATGGATGAAAGATAACAACAGCTCGATTGGTGGGCGGCTGCGCCCCCAATACTATGGCGTGTATGCGCAGTACTTTGTAAAGTACATACAAGCCATGAAGGATCGTGGCATTACGATAGATGCGGTAACTGTGCAAAACGAGCCGCAGCATGGCGGCAACAACCCCAGCATGGTGATGAGTGCGGCCGAGCAAACTGATTTTGTAAAGAATCATTTAGGCCCGGCTTTCCGTACCGCCAATATCAATACCAAAATCATCATTTGGGATCACAACTGCGACAATCCAAATTTCCCGATTACAGTGCTGAACGATGCGGGTGCCAAGCAGTTTGTAGCAGGTTCGGCATTTCACTTGTACGCCGGCGATATTTCTGCACTATCGCAGGTGAAAAATGCGCACCCCGATCGTGACATTTATTTTACCGAGCAATGGACAGGTGCCAACGGCAGCTTTAGTGGCGACTTCAGGTGGCATACACGCAATGTCATCATCGGGTCGGTGCGAAACTGGAGCAAGACGGCGCTGATATGGAACCTGGCCAGCGACCCGAGCTTTGGGCCGCGTACACCCGGCGGCTGCTCTGAATGTTTGGGGGCGCTCACCATCAATGGCAATACCGTCACCCGCAATGTGGCTTACTACATCATTGCGCAGGTGTCGAAGTTTGTACCGGCCAATTCGGTAGTGCTGAGCAGTGTGGCGCCGGGCAATTTGCCAGCTGTTGCTTTTCGGACACCGGCAGGAAAGCGGGTATTGCTGGTGCTGAATGATGGCAACAACGCTGTAACCTTCAATATAAAAACGGGTACCAAGTGGGCTGTAGCCACACTACCTGCTAACGCCGCCGGCACATATGTGTGGTAGCAACAGGGCAGTACTCATTCATTCATCATTGTTGATTGTAAAGATGTTTCCTATGAAAAACCTGACACTGGTGGCGTGCCTGGCTGTAATGGTCACAGCCTGTAACCAACATGGTGCGGATAGTGGCTCTGCGCCGGCCGCCGCTCGGTTCAGCACCGAGGGCAAACAGCCGGTGGTTTTCATGACAGCAGATAGCACTCAGTTCCGGCTGAGTTTGTTCGACACGCTGCAGTTTGCTGCATTGCCCCAGCCGGTAGAGTCGCAGGTAGTGGTGTTTGTAGATCCGGGTAAGGAATTTCAGACTTTTCATGGCATTGGTGCTGCCCTCACCGATGCTTCGGCAGAAACTTTTTATAAGCTGCCCAAGGCCCAACAAGCGGAGTTTTTGAAAGCTCATTTTGATAGCAAAGAAGGCATTGGTTACACGGTAGCCCGTACCAATATCAACAGTTGCGATTTCAGCAGTGGTTCGTACACGTATGTAAAAGATGGCGACGCCGAATTGAAAACTTTTGACATTGCGCCGGATAAAAAGTACAAGCTTCCTTTTATAAAAGAAGCGCTGGCGGCGGCCGGTGGGCAGCTCAATTTATTTGCCAGCCCGTGGAGCCCTCCGGCCTGGATGAAGGATAATAATAACATGCTGCAGGGTGGCAAACTGAAACCTGAGTTCTTCGACGCATGGGCGAGGTACTTCGCCAAATTCATCAAGGCTTATGAGGCAGAAGGTGTTCCGGTGTGGGGCATCAGCATTCAAAATGAGCCAATGGCCACGCAACGCTGGGAAAGCTGCATTTATACAGCGGAAGAAGAGCGTGACTTTTTGAAAAACCACCTGGGACCCACCATGGAAAAGGAAGGGTTGAAAGAGAAGAAAATCATTGTGTGGGATCACAACCGCGATCTCATTTACCAGCGTGCCCAAACCTATTTCAACGATCCGGAGGCTGCCAAATACATTTGGGGTATTGGCTTCCATTGGTACGAAGACTGGAGTGGCGGTACGCCGATGTATGAGAACATTGCAAGGGTCAATCAGGCTTTTCCCAATACGAATATCTTTTTTACAGAAGGCTGTGCCGAAAGCTTCGATAGCACCCGCTATGGTGCATGGGTACTAGGCGAGGAGTATGGCCGTAGCATGATCAATGATTTCAACAATGGTATGGTAGGCTTTACCGATTGGAACATATTGCTGGATGAAACCGGCGGGCCGAACCACGTACAGAATTTTTGCTTTGCGCCTGTGCATGCCGATACCCGGACCGGTCAACTTATTTACACCAACGCCTACTATTACATCGGGCACTTTAGCAAGTATATAAAGCCCGGTGCAAAGCGGGTGGCAGCTACGGCCAGCCGCAGCCAGCTGCTTACCACTGCCTTTCGCAACCCCGATGGCCAGCTGGTAGTAGTGGTAATGAACCAGAGCAATAAGCCTACCGACTATTCAATTTGGATAAATGGACAGGCAGCGGCTACCACCGCGCCGCCACGTTCTATTGCCACCATCATACTGTGAGCATGAAAAGTGTAGTGGTAATAATACCAATGCTGTATACTGCCTTGATGCTGGCAGGCTGCGGTAAAAAAAGCAGCACACCACCCCCTCCACCGCCTGCGCCTGCGGCCTTGCGGTTGGTAAACGCTACACTGAACGGCGAGCCGGGCCCCAGCTTCGTGGGCGTTGGTTTCAATCCCGTGGTTCGTTTTCATTTTAATCAGCGGGTAGATAAGGTAAGTGCTGCTACGGCAGTAAGCATGAGTGATGATGCCGGTGTGGCCACCGCCTTTGGCCTCGGTTGGGAGCGGGGCGACAGCACACTGGTCATATCGCCGGGCAGTAATGCTATCAAAGGCTTGACCCGCTACTCAGCAGTACTCACCACCGCATTGAAATCGGCTGCCGGTGTGGCGCTTGATCGGCCCGCTTCCATTAGTTTCATTACCCGTATCGATTCCACCGCTAAGTTTCCTGCTATCTCCAACGATTCGCTGCTGACATTGGTGCAGCGGCAAACCTTTCGCTACTTCTGGGACTTTGCACACCCCGCCAGCGGCATGGCCCGCGAACGAAACAGCAGTGGCGACCTGGTGACCAGCGGTGGCAGTGGCTTTGGGCTCATGGCCATTATCACCGGTATTCATCGTGGTTTTATCACCCGCCAGCAGGGCCTGGCACGCCTGCAGTTGGTTGTCGATTTTTTGAAAAACAAAGCACAGCGTTTCAAAGGGGCTTTTCCGCATTGGATGAATGGCAATACAGGCGCTGTCATTCCATTTAGCGCCAATGACAACGGGGCCGATTTGGTAGAAACCTCTTTGCTGGCCATGGGCCTGATAGCAGCCCGCGAATATTTTGATAATGCAGCAGGTGCCGAGCAAAGTTTGCGCAGCGACATCAACAGTATTTTGAATGCAATAGAATGGAGCTGGTTCAGAAAGAACAATGAGCAGGTGCTGTATTGGCACTGGAGTGCAGACCGTGGCTGGGCCATCAATTTGAAAATACAAGGTTGGAACGAATGCCTGCTCACCTATGTGTTGGCGGCTGGCGCCACGCAACACAGCATACCCGA